>JASLDB010000276.1 GCA_030151665.1 Neisseriaceae bacterium | reverse complement strand
GGAATGATGTGGCTTGGGTAAAAGAGCGCTGGGATGGGCCGCTCATTATCAAAGGCATTATGGAAGTCGATGATGCCAAGCGTGCAGTGGATGCAGGGGCTGATGCGATTGTGGTGTCCAACCATGGTGGTCGCCAATTAGACAGTGCATCGTCTAGTATTCGGGTATTGTCAGACATTACTGAAGCAGTGGCAACACAAACCGAAGTGTATTTAGACAGTGGCATTCGTACAGGACAAGATATTTTAAAAGCAATCGCATTGGGTGCCAAAGGGGTAATGTCAGGTCGGGCTATGCTCTATGGCTTGGGCGCTTATGGTCAAGCTGGGGTCGAAAAGGCCATTGCGTTATTGTATAAAGAAATGGATTTAAGCATGGCATTTTGTGGAAAAACGAATGTTAATCAAATTGATAACAGTATTTTGCGCTAAGGGATAGCATATGAAAATAGGGTTGGGAATTGGTTTTTTATTGGTCAGTAGTTTGTCTTGGGCACAACAAGGCACTGATGCCACCATGCTTAAAACCGACAATCTGCGCTGTGAAGCAGATTTTGAGCAAATCAAGAGCGATATTGTTGCCATGAATGATGGCTTAAAAAACAAGGATTATGCCATTATTTTGTCGAAGACTTACCCAGCCCTCATTACTTTAACAGGTGGTAAAGAGGCCTTTCAAACACTATTAAAAAACAATCGCATCAATAGTGATCAACAAGGCATGCGTACCCAAAAAATTGAAATCAACAAACCTTTGGACAATGTTATCGCTGGGGATGAAGAACTGTGCATTATTCCCACTCGTTTATCGATTATGACCAGTAAGAACTTGGGGGAAGTCAATGGCTCGATGATTGCCATTCGCTCTTTAAACGAGCAAAAATGGACGTACTTAAACGGTGCCCAAACCAAAAATCCAACCATGTTATTAACCTTATTGCCCGAGTGGCCAGATAACTTGATTTTGCCAGAAGCAACAGTGACTTTGCGTCAACGACCTTAATTGTGTTGCACAGCACAAACAGATGATTAAAAAAGTAAAAATTCTTCTTGATTCGTTTGCATATTAATATAAAGGCTTGTATAAACCCCTTTTTAACAAACGCAGTGATTTGGATTTTTATCATGTTGGGCAAGTTTTTTAACGAGCATTATTTACACTTTTTCTTTACCGCTATTTTCATGATGGTGATGGTACCGGCTGTGTGCTTAGCCAAATTGGCTTTTGGTTTTCAAGCACAATTGACGGTGATTGACATGTTGATTGTATCGGGTGTGATTATTGCTATTGGCTTTTTACGCCACCACAAAAAACAACAAGCCGTTCATCACGGTTAAATACCCATAACAAAGCGTTGAAATAAGAGAATCATTAGTCAAAAGGCCATGCCTATTCTTGGTTACATTGTAACGTTGAATTGGCATGGCCTTTTTTGTAACCCATTGCATGAGAGTCATTGGCTATATGGGTTCAATAAGCGATTAACCAAATAAATCCAAGTGAATTTGTCCATTGTTTTGGCAGTTTTCTAGCCATTTTTCGGCTTCTTGGCGGCTGCTGTGCGCCATTTCTTGGTAAATGGCAATTAACGCATTCATGGCACCTTCACCCACCGTTTTGCTTCTACCACAGATATAAACATGGGCTTGCTCTTCGGTTATCCATTGGTAGAGATTTTGAGCTTCTTCTTGCATTTTGTCTTGGATGTATTGACCACTTTCATCTGAAAATGCCAAGCTAACTTTGGTTAAGGTGCCATTGGCTAACCATTTTTGCCAATCGTGTTGGTAATAATAATCGAGATTTTCGGCCCGATTACCAAAAAATAACCATGTCTCGCCAGCACCAGTTTGTTGCTCACGTTCCATTAAAAAACCAGGATAAGAAGCAATACCAGTCCCTGTCGCAATCAGAATCATTTTTTCATCAGTTTGAGCAGGATGGAAGTTTGTATGTTCACGCAATTTGGCTTGAATGGTGCTGCCTATCGCCAGTTGTGTATCTAAATAGTGTGAACAAATGCCAAATCCCGTTTCGGTGCTGTCATTTTTCTCTAGACCCACAGTCAATTGAATGGTTTGACCCACTAAACTTGAGCTGCCAATGGAATAGCAACGGGCCTGGGTGCTATTGGGTGGGGTAATTAGCAATAAATCACCTGGGCGAAAACGGACATCAGGCGTCATGACTGCGAAAGACAATTGCCAAACGGGTTTGATGTTTTCTTGCTCGGCTGATAGCAAGGTTTTGCTGGTTAAGGTCAGGCTAATGGGTAAGTCATTGGCAATGTCATTGTTATTGTCTAAAGTGACACCAAGGTGTTGTGCAACCAATGCCAGCCAGTTTTGCCATGGTTGATTGACATCGCCATCGACACAATGAATATCCAGCACAGCATTGGCATGGGCTTGTTGCATCAAGTCATTTAAACGAATGCCTGCTTGACAAAAATGGGTATATTGTCGATCGCCCAGTGCCAATAATGAATAGTTAACATGAGCCAGTGACGTATTTGCCAATGCTTTTACAAAGGGTTGGGCTTGGTCTGGGTAGTCGCCATCGCCAGTAGTGGATACCACCATTAAAAGCAACTGTTGGGCAGATAACTGATCTGGTTTGATGGCAGATAAGGGAATCGCTTTGGCATTGATATTGGCTTGTTGCAAAGATTGGGCTGTGGCATGTGCCAGTTTGCTTGCCGTACCTGTTTGGCTGGCGTAGGCCACAATAATATCGGCAAGATTGACGTCTTGGTGATTGGCGGTTTGCATGGCTTGGCGGTTTTGCAAGGTTCTGCGTAACCAACTGTAACAGCCTGAAAAGACAAAAAAGACCAATAAAAGCGTGATGGCCAAATTGAGATAACCACTGTATTGATTGGCCCAAGTGCCTTCATGCAGTGCTTTGGGTAAATAGCTGGGTGCTTGTATTGGATTTAAGGTGTTATCTTGGCTGTATTTGTAGCTTTGAATGGCATTGTTTTGTTGCAAATAGATGGTTTGGAAACGGCCTTTTTTAGACTCAATGGCTTGCAATTGACCCATTGATGAATGGTCTTTAACCACATCAATTAAATCTGTCATGGATACAATTTGGGCATCTTGGTAATTGCGTTTAAAATTGGGTGCACCCACTTTCAATTCCATCAAAATAGCAGTAACAGGCAGTAATAACACCAAAGGCAAAAAGACCCAAGCCAGTGTATTGTGAGCACCCATTAACGTTTTGGGTGAGCGAGGTTTCATGAGTAAAGCAAAACCAATAATCATGAATGCCAAAAAGGCATAGGTTACCCATTCCACCACATCACCCAAACCGACTAGCAAGGATTTGTGCAAGGATTTGAACCATTGGAAAACGGCATTGCTCATGCCAGCTTCACCCATGTTTTGCCCTGTTGTGGCATCAAATACTTGGGTGTTGTTTTTTTTGAATTCTAAATAGATTTTTTGACCATCCATTGAAAAGCGAACGGCACTAGGCTCTTCAGCTTGGGCGGCAATGATGGTGCTTAATGTCGTGAGATTTTGGCTTGCCAATGCACCACCTACTTCGGGTGCTAGGATGGGTTTGAAGCTTAATACCGCTCCAGACAGAATAATTAACAGCAATATTGGGCTTAAGATTAAAGCAGCGTAGCGGTGGGTTTTTAATAAAATGGGTTTAAATGACATGAGATTGGCCCTGTTATTTGTCTAATTTATTTTTACAATATAATGACAATACCTTAAGCCAATCTTAATTTTATTTCGTTATTAATGATTTTACATTGGGAAAAAGATAATGGTTTTCAATTGTATAGCAATATTAGAAAAAATCTTCATTCAAATGTTGGTAAACCATTAGTACACCAGGAACTTGCACGGGTTCTTGTTGATACTCTTCCCATGAGAAGTATTGTACGTCGCCAATTTCTTGATTGGCACTGACGGTGTCTCCATCCAAATCATACAAGAAGCAATCTTGCTCCATTTGGACATTGGGCATTTCACCATAGGCAGGAGCGCTAATGTGGCAATAAGGTGTTAAACGCTCTAAATCCACATCAATCTCTAATTCCTCTTTGATTTCGCGGATTAAGGCTTCTTCTGATGTTTCGCCTGCATCCAACTTGCCGCCGGGCAAGTACCATGCTTGTTTGTTATTGCTAAAAGCCAACAATAAGCGATTGCCTTTTAAAACAATCAGTCCTGCTGTTGGCAATAACTGTGTATCGGCCATGATATTGTGTCGTGTCTGGGTGAAAAACGTCTATTTTAAAGCCTTTTTGAGGGCTTTCAAGGCTTAATTGCGTGTTTCTTAAGTTCCAGTTAAGTAAAATATGTTATTACATGACTTAAGCGCTTATATCCTTGATTAAAACTCGCTATGATGGTTAAAAGACAAAAATGGGGCAGACATGAAAATATTATTGGTCGAAGATGATGAAACCTTAGGCAAAACTTTGCAAGAGTGGTTGCAAATGGATGGGCATGTGGTTGATTGGATTAATGATGGTCAATTGGCCAAAAATGCTTTGCGTGCCCAAGAATATGAAACCATTTTATTGGACAGGGGATTGCCTAGCCTAAGCGGTGATGAAGTCTTAAGCCATATTCGCCAAGCCAAAAATCAAGTGCCTGTTTTAATGATTACCGCTCAAGATACCTTGCAAGACAAAATTGAAGGCTTGGATTTGGGTGCTGATGATTACTTGGTCAAACCATTTGATTTAGAAGAGCTATCTGCTAGGCTGAGGGTCATCGCTAGACGCATGGCGAACCGTGCGGATAACCAATTGCACTATGGTAATGTAACGCTCGATTGGGACAGTAAAATGGCCACTTGTGCTGAGGATGTGATTACCTTAACCGCGAAAGAATTTCATATTTTGTGGGCGTTGATGATGCAGCCTAAACAAGTGCTAACCCGTCAACAATTAGAAGACAAGCTATACAGTTGGGGAGCTGAAATTGAAAGCAATGCGGTGGAAGTGCATATTCACCATTTGCGCAAAAAATTGGGCAGTGGTTTTATTCGCACCATTCGCAATTTAGGCTATACCTTGAACCAAACCCGTTAGGAAAAATATGGCTGTGGCGAGCAAGAACAAGCATCGGCAAATTTCATTGCGCTGGTTATTTTTAATCAGCATGATGGGGTTAACCGTGATTTTTTGGTTAATCAGCATTGGGGTGATTTTTCGTGTGGTGTGGAAAGAAACCAATGAAGCCTATGACTACAATTTACGAGAATCGGCTCATTTATTGTTCCACATGGCAAGAAATCAAGATGATTATTCGCCACGCATGCGCGGTGATGATGACGATGATGATGTGACCGATAAGTTAGAAGCCAAACGCCATTATTACCAAGTGATTCGGGATGGCGAGGTGGTCATGTATTCTCGCCGTGGCAGTCGCACCCCTTTTGTCAAAGATTTTGATGACAAAAGAGGGTATCGCAATGTCATGGTCGATGAAAAAGAATGGCGTGTTTATGTGGTTCGTTCACGCGGCGGTCATTTGGAAGTACAAGTGGCACAGTCGATTGAGCAGCGACAAAAATTATTGTGGGAGATGATTGAAGATTTGAGTGGCTACGCCATTGTGTTATTGGTGGTGTTGGCGTTAATCAGTGGTTTGACGGTGTATGTTTTGTTAAAGCCCTTATTAAGAATCGCCAAAATAGTCAGTGAGAAAAGCCCGAATAACCTAAGCTTAATCCATGACACTTTTCGTGGCAGTGAACTCAATGCCATTGTGGTGTCGATTAATGGGCTATTGAATAGCCTAGACCATGCCTTGGTGACTGAGCGCCAATTTACTGCCAATGCTGCCCATGAATTGCGAACCCATTTGACCCGTTTGGACATGAAAGTACAGTTATTGCAACGCAAAGAGCCAAGCATGAAATTGGCATTGAGCGATATTCGTGAGGAAATTAAACGCTACACCCACATGGTGTCCAATTTATTGATGTTGGCTAGGCTTGATCCCATTGATGGGCAAATTGAAAAAAATATTGCCTTTAAAGAGGTTGAAGTGGCACAAGTGATTGAACACACGCTAAAGCAATTGGAAGTGGCATTGGCAGATAAAAAGATGAAGGTGTCTTTGCATCTTGCTAATGAGGCGATTGTCTTATATAGCAGTGAAGAGTTGCTGGGCATTATGGTACACAATATTTTAGACAATGCTTTGAAATACTGCCCTGTTGGCACACCCATTGATGTTTCCCTTGAAGAGGATGAAGAACAAGTGGTACTCACCATTGCTGACCACGGTAAAGGGGTCAGTGATGAGGTTTTGTTGCAATTGAACAAGCGTTTTTATCGCGTATTGGGAACACAGGTTTCTGGCAGTGGTTTGGGCTTATCGATTGTTAATGAAGTGGCTAGGGTATTGGGCGCACAAGTTAAAGTCTTGTCAGGTCGTGACTATTCGGGCATGAAATACCTGTTTATTTTTAAAAAATAAGCGTGGGACTTGTTGGATGCTTAGACAAGTCACATTGAATAGAGCAAGCCTTACCAAACCCCAGAAATGGCTTTAAAAAAAGCACGGCTGATAATGGGTACACGTACTGCGACTCGCCAAAAGGTATTGCGTAACGCCTGAACAATAAAGTGTGGGCTAGCGAGCATAATGTAATCAAAATGGGTGAATAATAAGGTGCGTTTTGCTCGTTTAGCCAAGCGTTTTTCAATGGTCATGTCGTTGGCCAATAAACCTTGTGCCAAGGCAATACCATCCCAAATTGCCAGATTCAAACCTTGTCCACCCACGGGGGATTGGGTGTGGGCGGCATCACCAATCAGCCAAACTTTGCCCACTCGGGGTGTTTTGACTCGGCGAAGGGATACATTAAACTGGCGCTCATAATCCAGTGTTGCGTTGGGAAAGTGCGCCAGTAGGCGTTCTGCTGCATTGGGGGCATTTAAAATGGCTTGGACAAGATGGGGTCTTGGATGGGACATAAACAAACCCACACCATTAGATTGCAAATACAATTGTGCTTGAAGATACTCGGGCCAGTCTTGGGTTTCAATCTGTGCTACTGACCACTTTTCTGGATAATCTCGCCCAACAAAGGGTACATTCAATGTGGTGCGAACAAAACTGTGGGCTCCATCTGCACCAATGAGCCAGTCAAAGGTTTCGCTGTTGCCATCAATATTGGCAAAAATATGGCCATTATCTTGTGAAAATGAGATGAGCTTTGCGCCATATTGAACAAAAATACCCAATTGATTCAAGGCTGTTTCTAGCTCTTCTTCTAATAAGGCTTGGGGGTACATCTTGGCAGGTGCTTGTTGATTCACGAGTGGTACACGCAGTTTTGCCACCGTTCGCTCATTATCAAAAAAAGCAAAATGCTGCATGGCTTGGGCATCTGGCAAAATATGGTGGATCCCCATTTGTTGTAGCTGTGTCCAAACCCCTTGGGCAATGCCTGTTGCCTTACCCATCGTTGAGCGTTCTGGGCGTTTTTCGATAATACGAATGCGCATATCAGTGCCATTTTGGGCGTTGATATGCGCCAGAGTCAATGCACAAGTAAGCCCACTGGCACCTGCACCCACAATCAAAATTGACGGTATCATTTAACTATTCCATTTCACCATAAGCAATCAAATCAATAATCATGTCATTGTTGAATTCTTTCATTTGGGGAATGAATTCAGATTGAGCATAGCACAGTATGGCTTTTTTATTAATTTGTCATTTTGATTTATGATAATTTATTGGTTAAATAGATCAGTGCACAATTTAATTTAAGGCATGAAGAGTTGAAACTGTATCCCACGGATTTTTGATGTGTTGATTTGAGCGTGGATACAA
>JASLDB010000273.1 GCA_030151665.1 Neisseriaceae bacterium | reverse complement strand
TTGTATCGACAATATGAAAACATGGGTTTTAGCCCCAGCTTGGGCTTGGACTTTTTTGCCACCCAAGATGATTTAATCCAAAAAATCTTGGTCAGCATGAGTCGTTTTGATGGACAAGAGGAAAACTTAGAAACCCGTGCCAATAATGCTTTACACGCCATGCGCACAGCACAAAAGCAAGGTGAAGCATTTAGCCACATGGACAAGAAAAAACAAAAAATGCTGCAAACCTTGCTGAGAACACCCCGTTCAGTTTACCAGCAACCGGAATTTAGCCAAGAACACATTGCAGAATGCCTCAAGCGTTTGCGCTGTGATTATTTGCGAGGTGGTCACTGGAAAAACCGCATTCATGTGTTTATTCCTCGCCCTGTCGGCGGTAGAAAAGCCATTATCCGCGTACCTGAGCCCTTGAGTATTAACCAAATCAAAGCCGATAACCCAACAGCAGATGCAGCATGGATCACCCAAAAGCTCAAAACAACCATGCAAGAAACATTGGACAACATTAACGAACAATTACGGCAAAACAACCACCCTTACCCCTATACCAATCCTTTTTTAAGCCATATAAAATAAGGACTTCTTATTCCCGACAATTTTAGTCGGGAATTTACACAAATTAGCAATATAGTACTTCTGATTCGTCGCTATTTGTGGTAAATTACATTGTTCGCATGGTTAATCATTGTGTAACACACAGATTAACCTCTCGCTATTCAATTAACAACAAGAGGATTGCTGATGAGTCAGACTTTTACACTACCCGTTCCAAGTGGCAATGGTAGTTTAGAGCAGTACATTCACACAGTGAATAGCATTCCTATGCTTAGCGCAGAGGAAGAAAAAGATTTAGCCAACCGCCACGCTCAAAGTGGTGATTTGGAAGCTGCTAAACAATTGATTCTATCGCACTTACGCGTTGTAGTATCTATTGCTCGTGGCTACGAAGGTTATGGTTTGAACCAAGCCGACTTGATTCAAGAAGGCAATATTGGCTTAATGAAAGCCGTTAAGCGTTTTGAGCCTAGTCGTGGTGTTCGCCTATTCTCGTTTGCTGTGCATTGGATTAAAGCTGAAATGCACGAATTTATTTTGCGCAACTGGCGCTTGGTGCGCATTGCGACCACCAAACCACAACGCAAATTATTCTTTAATCTACGCAGCATGCGCAAAAGCTTGAATGTATTAAGCCCCAAAGAAGCACAAGAGATTGCTGATGACTTGGGCGTTAAATTATCCGAAGTGTACGAGATGGAACAACGCATGACGGGTAAAGATGTTGCTATTTTGGCTGAAAATGACGATGATGAAAACAGCTTTGCACCCATCGACTGGTTAGCCGATGACAGCGCTGAACCATTGAAAAAAATCGAGCAAAAAGCCACAGAAACTTTGCATACTGAAGGACTACACTCTGCTTTGGCGCAATTGGATGACAGAAGCCGTCGCATTGTTGAAAGTCGCTGGTTGGCCGATGATGGTGGTTTGACATTGCATGATTTGGCTGCTGAATATGGTGTTTCTGCAGAACGCATTCGCCAAATTGAAGCCAAAGCCTTGCAAAAATTGAAAGGCTTTTTAAGCCCAGCCGCTTAAACCTTAATCGTTTTTTTGAAAGCTGCCTGATTGCTCAGGCAGCTTTTTTCATGTTTTTTAGGAATTTTCATGAATATTTTGTACTTAGCCATCGCTTTTGCTGCTGGTGCAGGCTTAGCAACACAAGCGGCGATTAACGCTCAATTGGGCAAGGCTTTATTCAACCAACCGATTTACGCAGCCTTGATTTCTTTTGCTGTTGGCACCATTTTCTTATTGTGTCTGGCCATTAGCAAAGGGCATTTTTGGCAAACCATGGCGCAAATCCCCAACCAGCCTTGGTGGCGACTAACAGGTGGCTTGATTGGAGCGGGCCTGGTGTTTTCAAGCATTTTATTGGCACCCAAACTGGGCATGGCCAATATGCTATTCTTTTTGATTTTGGGGCAATTGTTAATGGGGATGATTATCGACCATTTTGGTTTGATTGGCATGCCCATCCACACGGTTACTTGGTCAAAAATCATTGGCATTGGTATTATTGCCAGCGGCATGGGGATTTTCTTTTTTGCCGATAAATGGATACACTAAAAAATGGCAACAGCCATTTTCACACAACAAAAGGATGTAACATGAAAAAAACACTTATGACTCTGGGTTTATGTGGTGCATTGTCGGCATTGAGCACACAAGCCATGGCTGATACCTTAAATTACAATGTAATCAATCTTTCTGAGGCAGCCAGTCAGACCTTGGAAAATGATATTTTGCGCATTACCTTGAACATCCAAAAAGAAGGCAAAGACCGTAATGCCATCACCAATGAAGTCACCCAATCACTAAATCAAGTATTGGCAAAAATCAAACAAAATAAAAACATTGATGGAAAAATTATCAATCGATCTAGCTATCCATTGAATGACTATGTAAATGGCAAAACCGTCAGTCGCGGCTGGCAAGACGCTGTACAAATTCAAATTGAAAGCAAGGATTTTGCTGCGGTAAACCAATTGGCTGCCAATGTGCAAAACGTCGCCAACATCCAAAACATGGGTTATACCGTATCCGATAGTAAGCGCAAAAGCGCTGAAAGCCAATTAACAGCAGCTGCAATTCAATCCTTTAAAGAACGTGCTCAAGATATTACCCGCTCATTGGGTGCCAAAAGTTACAAAATCGTCACCATGGACATTGGTAGCACTGGCGCACCCCGTCGTGCACCCATGATGTACTTGGCAAAAGCCTCTGGTGCAGCCGAATCAGCCGCCGTTCAAGACAGCATGCCAGGTAATGAGGACATCGTATTGAATATTAGTGGCAGCATTCAAGTGCAAGGTTTATAAACACCTTATCAAAAAAGCCTAGCATTGCTAGGCTTTTTGGTACTCACTTTGAATTTGTAAGCCATCATAAGCGACAGCAACATTATCAGGACAACGCAAACCCAATTCCTCATAACCCAAGGTATGGGTCATGTGAATCAAATAGGTTTGCTTGGCTGCAATCCGCTTGGCAAAATAAAATGACTGATCAACGCTCAAGTGGCTGGGATAAGCATTGTCCATGAGGCAATCTAAAAATAAATAGTCCAGTCCTTGTAACTGTGAGATAACCTCTTCTGAAATAAAGTTCAAATCGGTCAGCCACGCCACATTGCCAATGCGATAAGCAGCACAACGCCATCGGCCATGTGGCACGTCCAGCATATTGACTTGAACACCAGCCACATCAAATTGACCACAATCTTGCGGCTTGGCCGTTAACACTGGGCGATTCCAAAATTGATTCACTTCACCAAAAGCATAATCAAAACGACTCACGATATTATCAAGGCTAAAATGATTACCATAGACTGGAATGGCCGCTTCTTGACGAAAACAAAAAGCACGCAAATCATCAATGCCATTTAAATGATCAGCATGGGGATGGGTGTATAACACCGCATCTACTTTGGCAATATTTTCACGCAAGGCTTGTTGGCGAAAATCTGGTCCCGTATCTATAATCAACGACAGACCATCCACCACCACATGGGCACTACAACGACTGCGGATATTTTTGGGATGGGTGCTTTGGCAAACCGAACAAGTGCAACCAATCACTGGGCAGCCTGAAGAGCTACCACAGCCCAGTACTGTCCAAGTCATGTTACTCATGATGCAATGGCCTCAAAACGTGGTACTTTATCAAAGAGCCTGTAAAAATTATCCGTGCTTTGCGCTGCCAACAATTCAGCATCCACTTCACGTAAATTGGCTAAAAACTGAGCAGTATGGGCAACGAACGCAGGTTCATTGGTTTTACCACGCTTAGGAACGGGGGCTAAGAATGGTGCATCGGTTTCTACTAAATAACGGTCTTGGGGCACAAACTTGGCAGCTGCTTGAATATCTTGGGCATTTTTAAATGTCACAATACCAGAAAAAGACAAATACATGCCCAAATCCAATGCCTTACGGGCAAAATCCACATCCTCTGTAAAACAATGAATGACACCTTGTTGCATGTTTTCTTCAGCCAAAATGCGCAAGGTATCTTCACCCGCATCTCGGGTGTGCACAATCAACGGCAAACCTGTGGCATTGCTTGCACGAATGTGTTGACGAAAACGCTCATGCTGCCATGTTAAATCACCAGAACACCAATGGTAATCCAAACCTGTTTCACCAATGCCCACTACTTTCGGGTGTTTTGCGGCATCAACCAAAAAAGCCTCATCCATTTCGGTGACATCTTCGCGATCAGGATGCACCCCCACACTGGCAAAAATGTGTGCGTGCGCATCGGCCAATGCCAAAACTTCAGCATAGGTTTCAACACTGACACTAATCGCCAGCGCTTGGACAACATTGGCTGCTTGCATATTGGCTAAAACTTCAGGCAATCTGGCTTGAAGCTCAGGAAAATTTAAATGGCAATGTGAATCAATTAACATAATCTGTGTGCTGCATCTTTATCGTGTTATTACATGGTGTAGTTTGGGCGAGGATGGTCTAACAAACCTGCCAAGTTGTTTTCAATGACTTCTTTGGCACGTCTGGCCACATCAGAATCTTGAAATGCCAAACCAATGCCTTGTGGTCGATTAGCTCGGGCAACGGGTGTTTTCCAAGCAACAATGGTTTTTAATGGGAATTTATCAGCATTTTCCATCACTTCCAACACCAACAAAACCTCCTCACCCAAACCGATTTTTTCTTCGGTGGGCACAAAGACCCCACCGTGCAAACAAAAACTCATGTAAGAGTTATACAAACTTGTTCTATCGACCAAGCTTAAAGTCATCATTTTAGATGGGATTTCAAGTCTTTTTTGCATGATTTTCTGTCCTTCTTTTTTGGGTTAGCAACTTTAAATAGTCTAATAACAAAGCTTCCAATTGCAATTTAACACTTAAAGTATGGTAACCAAAAGGTTGTAATTTTTTTAATTTATCCACCAAAGCAAAAACCGCAATGGCGTCTATTTTATTGGCTATCTGATGCAGTGCTTGGCGTTGTTGTGGATAAAATTGTGGCACAAGCTGCTGTTGTACCAGCAAGATGTCCATCAACCATTTATTCATCCAATCTAAAAACAAAGCCAACGGCCATTTTTTTTGGTCAAATTGCTGCGCAAACTCCAGCACCCATAATAAACGAGGTTGCGCCAATGCAGCAATCATATTCTCACGCATTGTTTCTTGTTCAGGCTCTGTATCAAAAAGTGGCGCACCGCTGTGAAATGCCAATAAATTTTCAGCATTGTTAACACCTGTCTCTTGCAAATATTGCAAAGCGGCATCAAATGACGGTGCAGCCAATGCCAATTGCCGACAACGGCTTTTAATCGTTGGCAACAAGCGGTCTTTTTGGTCAGCCAATAACAAAAAATACACCGAACTTGGCGGCTCTTCCAAAACCTTTAACAAAGCATTGGCAGCTTGTGTATTCATGGCTTCTGCAGGTTGAATCAACACCACACGACGCTGCCCACGGTGACTACTCAAATGCACAAAGTCAATCACTTGCCGAATAGCATCCACTTTAATCTGTGCCAATTTTTTGCTGTTTTTGTCCCCTGCTTCTTCATTCTCAATACCCACAGAACAAAAATCAGGGTGAGAACCTTGCTGCCACAAATGGCACGATGGGCATGTGCCACATGGCTCAATATGCTCTTTTTTCTGTTCACACAACAAAGCTTGGGCAAAGTGTTTAGCAAAAGCCAACTTGCCAGTATATGCCTTGCCTGTAATCAAATAAGCTTGTGCCAATTGTGACCAGTTTTGTTCCAATTGCTGCCATGACACCTGTTGCCATGGATAAATCATAGTGCACCTTTTTGATAATGGTATAACCAATCATCCAATACTTGCTCAATGTGGCGGCGCACTTCTTCTAAATCTTGGTGACTGTTAATCACATGATAGCGTTTAGGCTGGCTATTGGCCAATTGTAAATAGGCTTCACGCACCCGCGCAAAAAAGGCATGCTCTTCTTCTTCAAAGCGGTCTTTCTCGCGGTTTTTTTCAATGCGCTGCATAGAAACCGCCAAAGGCACATCCAATAAAATGGTTAGACTCGGTCGCAAATCACCTTGTACCCATTCTTCTAATTTGGCAATTTTACCCATCGACAAGCCACGACCAGCACCTTGGTAAGCATAACTGGCATCAGTGAAACGATCACTTACCACAAACATGCCCTTCTCCAAAGCCGGTTCAATCACATCTTGAATATGTTGCTGACGAGCAGCAAACATCAATAAAGCCTCAGTTTCAATGCTAATTTGACTGCTCTTATCCAATAACAAGGAACGAATCTGCTCTCCAACCGGCGTTCCACCTGGCTCTCGGGTAAAAATAACAGGCAAATTTCTTTCGGCAAACCAATTTTTAATGGTCTGTAAATGGGTGGTTTTACCAGCACCATCAATGCCATCCAAGCTAATCAGTTGTCCACGCATAATGTACTACTTTCTTTTTAAAATATATTTTCGAACCGCTGCATTGTGCTCATCCAAGTTATGGCTAAACTGGCTCAAACCGGTATTGTCCATGCGTGACACAAAATACAAGTATTTCTCGTTCGCAGGATGCCCCGCAGCTTCTAAAGCCGCCTTACTGGGCATAGAAATCGGCGTTGGCGTTAAGCCACCTCGGGTATAAGTATTATACGGTGTATCACGACGTAAATCAGAACGGCGAATTTTGCCTTGATAAGCACTGCCCATACCATAAATCACCGTAGGATCTGTTTGCAAACGCATACCAATATTCAAACGATTCACAAACACCGCTGCTACACTGGCACGATCGTTCTCATGCGCTGTTTCTTTTTCAATGAGGCTCGCCATGATTAACAAATCATAAGGCGATTGATACGGCAAATTTTCCTGGCGTTCATCCCAAGCCACTTCTAATTCTTTTTTCATTTTTTCATAAGCCACTCGGTATAACACCAAGTCACTACTGCCCATGTCTAAATCGTAACTGTCTGGAAAAAACAAACCTTCGCCTTTTTCATGAACCATTTCAGCATCAACTTTTTTTAATAAAGCCGCTTCAGATAAATTCAATGTTTCATGTTGCAAATCAGCATTGTTATTAATAATGCGACGCATCTGGGCAAAATTAACCCCTTCAGGAATACGCACCGTAATGGTATCAGGGCTTGCTCCTTGTAATCGCCTTAAAATCTGCCAACTCGATACTTTTTTGGGCAAACGATAACTACCTGTATGCAAGTTATTTTGAATCCCCAACACATAAGCAGCTGCCACAAACAAAGTGCGGTTATAAATCACATCATCAGTTGCCAATTGTCGACTCACTTGTGAAACACCTTGCCCAGAAACTACCTGCATGCGATAGCGTGTTTCATTCTCTTTGGGAACGAATAACATCATCACTGCACTCAATACCATTAAGAACAAAATAGCCAATACAATCAAAATACTTTTTTTCATGCTGTCTTCTACACATTGGTTAAACAAAGGGCGACAATCGATATAAATTTCTTTACCAATCTAGGCAATATTTTATACCATTGCACCACCATGACCATCACAGGACATCAATATGACAAAAAAAATCCACAAAACCCCAGAACAATGGCGAGCCATCTTGCCAGAGGATGTTTATTATGTCACACGAGAAGCCGCTACGGAACGACCCTACACAGGTCAGTATAATGATTTTTATCAACTAGGTGATTATCACTGTGCTTGTTGTGGACAATTGCTTTTTATCAGCCAAAATAAATTCGATAGCCACTGTGGTTGGCCTGCCTTTTTTGACCAAGCGACACCCCAATCTACCTACCGAGTTCGAGATACTAGCCACGGTATGATTCGTGATGAAGTCTTGTGCAGCCAATGCGATGCCCACTTAGGCCACGTCTTCCCTGATGGCCCAGCGCCCACATTTGAGCGCTACTGCATCAATTCATTGGCCATGACATTTAAAAATCAAGAGAAATAAACCCAAAATCACTTGATTTTTTTTAACGAACTGGTATCATGCACACCTACCACAAGTTCTTGTGGTATCTAAATGGGGGTATAGCTCAGTTGGTAGAGCGCTTGCATGGCATGCAAGAGGTCATCGGTTCGATCCCGTTTA
>JASLDB010000268.1 GCA_030151665.1 Neisseriaceae bacterium | reverse complement strand
ATTTATTGGTATTGCTTGCCGTTCCATTTTAAGATGGTTTTTTCTTTGCCTGTTTTGAGCATCAAATCATAAAAGCCAAGGGTTTGGGTGGGGCGCATGATAACAGTGGTATTGGTTTCGGAAACATGGCGCTGCCTTGAGCCATCTGGATTCCATTCTCCCGCTAAGTCTTCGAGCTGGTAAATGGGTGTGTTTAAAATCATATCCAGTTTTTGCTCATGAATGCGAAACAGAATCAGATTGTGAGAAATAACACCACCACCAGCATAACCATCTACAAATTGGGTACGTAAACCAAATGCCATGCTGTCGGGTGAAATTTGATAAGGTGCCAAATCCAGATAGCCGTACGATTGAGGGGTCACATCATCACCAATATGACCTGTCATTTTGGTTTCAATTAAACCTGACATTGCAATGGGTACAAAGTTATTTTCATTGGTTTCAATGACACCTAAGTAAAAGCGATTGTGATTATCGGTATTGTAATCAAGGGCACATTGGTAGCCATCTTGCTTTAATGCATATTGAGCAGCTTCAGTTGATTTGGCAAAGCAAGCCACCACAATAAATTGTTGATCGTTTTGCCAACGGCGCATGCCGCTGAAAATCAGATTCTGTGGTTTTTCATTGGGTGCAAGCCAGTGTAACAGCTGGGTTGGGTTGATGTGTTTGGGTAGGGCTTGATAGGGATTGGGGGGTAAATTACCATTCATTTGCTCTAAGTAAGCCGTTTTGCCTGCTGTGTTATTAATGGTGGCAGGCACTTCGCTTAAGCTATTGACTTGCTTGGCTTGGGCATTGCTAATACCAAACGTGGTAATCAATAATAAAGGCAAAATGAATGGCTTCATGTGATGTTTCCTTGGGGTAGATGGATTTAATGTCGGCTTTGCTGCCACAGTAAATCACAAATGCCATCAGTGGGTTTAAAACCAGTGGGGGCTTCTAGCAAAATTTGGCGAACGGTTTCGTAATCACTGTCTTTGCATGCTGTATCAAGTCGTTGTAATAATTCGCTTAATGTATCCCATGACAACATGGCTTCGGTGGCTGTCATGATGCGAGGGTGTTCGCTTTTTTCGACGTTGTCACCGATTAAAAGTTCTTCATACAATTTCTCGCCGGGGCGTAAGCCCGTGATTTTAATTTCAATATCGCCTTGCGGATTGCTTAAATCCTTGATTTCCAATCCACTGAGTAAAATCATTTTCTTGGCCAAATCAATAATTTTGACCGACTCACCCATGTCTAAAACAAAAACATCACCCCCATGGCCCAATGCACCAGCCTGAATCACCAATTGTGCAGCTTCTGGGATGGTCATGAAAAAGCGGGTGATTTCAGGGTGGGTAAGGGTGATGGGTCCACCTTGTTTGATTTGTTTTTCAAATAAAGGCACAACCGAGCCAGATGAACCCAACACATTGCCAAAACGTACCATGGCATAGCGGGTTTTTTGACCGTCTTGTGCGGCCAATGCTTGCAATGCCAATTCTGCCATGCGCTTGGAGGCGCCCATGGTATTGGTTGGGCGAACGGCTTTATCAGTTGAAATCAGAACAAAGTTTTTAACCCCCGCTTCGTTAGCTGCTTGGGCGCAAAATAAGGTACCAAAAACATTGTTGCGAATCCCTTCAATTACATTAAATTCAACCATGGGCACATGTTTGTAAGCGGCTGCGTGGTAAACCGTATCCACTTTGAACTGTTGCATCACATTCACAAGGCGCTTTTTGTGTTGAATGGAACCCAATAGGGGAATAATCGGCATGGCGATGTTTTTCTTGTCTAGCCATTCACGCAGCTCTTTATCAATGCGGTATAGAGCAAATTCAGATAATTCAAATAGCAATAAGGTTTTGGGTTGGTAGGCAATGATTTGGCGACACAATTCCGAGCCAATTGAACCACCTGCACCAGTGACCATCACCACTTGATTGCTAATGTTGGCAGCCATTAAGTTTTCTTTGGGTTCAATGGGTGTGCGACCGAGTAAATCAATCACGGAAACGGGTTTTAAAGCATCTACTGTCACGCGACCATCGACCAAATCACGCATACCAGGAATCGTCAGGACTTCACATGGCATGGGGGTGAGTAAGTTTAAAATACGTTGGCGTTCTTCATTGCTGGCACTGGGGATGGCCAATAGAATTTTCTCAATGTCATATTTGTCGATTAAAGACAGCAATTTTTTCGGTGAATAGACCGTGTAATTTTGAATAATGGAGCGATGCAAATCGGGATTGTCATCAACAAATGCGATGGGGTGGTATTCGTCCACATATTTTAGTGCTTCTAGCAATTGTCGGCCAGATTGACCTGCACCGTAGATTAACACCGGTTGTCCAAAAGCTTTGCTACCCATGCGCGACAATTCTTTGATAATCAAGCGAGAGCCAGTAAACGACACCACTGACAATAGAAAATACATCAAGGGAATGCTGCGTGGTAATTCGGAATGGGTGAAAAAAGCAGTGAGCACCAGTGCTAAAGTGGACAAAATACTGCCTGTTAAACAAGTGAGCAGCATTTTTGAGCCAGCATAGCGAATCACGGCACGGTAAAGTCCTAGGTTGATAAACAAACCGATGGTCAGGATTTCAGTGACGCCAAACAATAGCCAGTTGGATGGTTTTTGCCACTCAATAGCAAAAGGCAAACGAATGGCCAATGCCAGCCAAAATGCACAGGCAATGATGATAAGGTCATGGCACACAAAAATGATTTTTTTCTGGGTGCGGGACAAGTTTAAAATGGCATTTAAGGCGGACATACAATCATCAATATGGCAAATTACAATAAAATAGGCAGATCATCTTGGTAAGATGAGCCAATGCCTATTGCGAATGAAAGACTAGTTTACACCAAGGTATTGACCATGTTAATGATTTGTACTGTAGCCTTGGGGGTTTTGTTGTTGCCAATGCCAAGTGTGTTCAACCATGGTATGTAAATCGTATTGGGTTTGCCAATTGAGTTCTTGCTTGGCTTTGGTTGGATTGCTATAACAATTGGCAATATCCCCTGCACGGCGTGGCATGATTTGATAGGCAATTTTTTTACCCGATGCATTTTCAAACGCTTGAATCACATCCAATACGGAATAACCCACACCTGTGCCCAAATTCCATGTGTGTAGCCCTGCATGTTGCATTAGATAGGTTAAGGCAGACAAGTGCCCATCAGCCAAATCCACCACATGAATATAATCACGAACACCTGTACCATCTTTGGTGGGGTAATCGTCACCAAAAACAGACAATTGTGGCAATTTACCAATGGCGACTTGGCTAATATAAGGTAATAAATTATTGGGGATGCCGTTTGGATCTTCACCAATTAAACCTGACGGATGGGCGCCAATGGGGTTGAAATAGCGAAGCAATGCCAATGACCAACGTGAATCAGCTTTGACCATGTCTTCTAAGATGTTTTCCACCATTAATTTGCTGTGGCCATAGGGATTGGTGGGTTTTTGCGTGGGTTGGTCTTCACTAAATGGCACATTTTCAGAATCACCATACACAGTGGCGGAAGAGCTGAATACCAGATGAAAGACTTGGGCTTTGGCCATGGCTTGGCACAGTTTAATGGTGCCACCCACATTAACATCATAATATTCGAGTGGGATTTGACTGCTTTCACCCACCGCTTTTAAGCCAGCAAAATGGATGACTGCATCTATATTGTGTTCAGCAAAGACACGATCCAAGCAATCGCTGTTGCGAACATCGCCTTGAATCAGGGTTAAGGATTTGCCAGTAATGGTTTGAACACGTTCTAAACTGGTTGCTGAGCTATTGCTAAAGTTTTCCAAAACAATGACTTGGTGGTTGTTGTTCAATAACTGTACTGCAGTGTGAGAGCCAATATAACCCGCACCGCCCGTTAACAAAATGGTTTTAGACATGTTTTAATCCCGTTTAATAATTTTGTGAATGGTTGCCAAAATGATGCGAATGTCTTCAATCACTGAGTGTTTGGCAACGTATTGCAGATAAAATTCAGCTTTCATGGGCATGATGACATCAATATAGGCTTGGCGTGGGTCAGGGTATTTTGACAAAACTTCGTTTTCATCGATCATCTTAATCGCAGCCCAATCGGTAATACCGGGTTTAACTGATAATATTTTGGTCCGAGTTTCATGGGGATATAAGTCCATGAATTCTGCCACTTCAGGTCTTGGGCCAACCAAGCTCATGGTGCCTTGTAAAACATCAATTAATTGCGGCAATTCATCCAATTTGTAGTGACGAATAAACTGGCCAACTTGGGTAATGCGTTTATCTTGACCAATGGTCAAACGGCTCTCTTTTTCGGTATTGGTCGCCATACTGCGAAATTTGTGAATGCGAAAAATCTTGCCATGTCGGCCCACACGTTCTTGGCGAAAAAATACAGGGCCTGTGGAATCTATTTTAATCCACAGCGCTAAGAATAGCAGAATTGGGCTTAAGGTGATTAAGCCCAAAAGCGATGCCACAAAATCAAAAACACGCTTTAACATGAACCACCCAATAAATGCTTAATGGTGGTAATGACATGTGCTTGGTCACTCTTGGTCATTTTGGTGTAAAACGGAATCGACACGATGTGTTGGAATGTCTGTTCAGCAATTGGGAACATGGTGTCATTTAATTGATAGCCATCACGCCAAACTGGTTGTTTGTGCAATGGAATAAAGTGCACTGAACAACCAATATTGTGCTTGGCCATTTCGACAATAAAATCATCACGTTTTAGTGGGGCATTGTCGTGTAGTTGAATGGCAAATAAATGCCAAGCATGTTCTTCGATGTTATCACCTTGGCAAGGCAAGGTAATTGGTAAGTTTTGCAAAGCATCATAATACACTTTTGCCATGGCAACGCGCTTGGCATGGAATGCATCAATTTTTTTCAATTGGTGTAAACCAATGGCAGCGCAAATATCGGGCATATTGTATTTGAAACCAGGTTCAATCACTTCATAAAACCAAGCAGGTGTTTTGGATTGGTAGCGATCAAAGGCATCGCGGCTAATACCGTGTAAACGCATGACTTTGGCTCGGGCAATTAAGTCTTTGTTTTTAGAAACCAACATGCCACCTTCGCCTGTGGTCATGGTTTTGTTGGCATAAAAACTAAACACCGTGGCATCGGTGTCTAATGTGCCGATTAATTGCCCTTGGAAACGAGTAGGGAAGGCATGGGCAGCATCTTCGATGATTTTTAAACCATGCTTTTTGGCAATGGCAATGATAGCTGTCATGTCACAAGACAGGCCCGAAAAATGAACTGGTACAATGGCTCGGGTTTTATCGGTAATGGCTTTTTCGATGGCTTGTGGGTCAATATTGTAAGTCATGGGGTCAGAATCCACAAAAACAGGATTGGCACCCAAATAGCGCACCACTTCGGCGGTAGCCGTAAAGGTGTAGGTTGGCACGATGACTTCATCACCTGCTTTAACACCCACCGCTTCTAAGGCTAGGTGTAAACCCGAGGTTGCTGAATTGACAGCAATGGCTTCTACATTATCGCCTAAATAGGCAGCAAAATCAGCTTCGAACTGTTTGGTTTTGGGGCCTGTGGTGACCCAGCCTGATCGTAAAGAATCAACCACTTCGTTGATTTCGTCATCGCCAATTTCAGGCAAAGAAAAAGGTAAAAAAGCTTGTTCGGTTTTCATGATTCAATGGCTTTCAAAAATTGTTGTGCCAAAATGGTGTAAGTATGGGCATTTTTGACATGGCGCTTGCCATTGTCACCCATGATTTTTAACTGGTCTTTGTCCATGGCTTGTAAAGCCATGATGGCATTGGCCACGGCATCACTATCCAAAGGTGGGACAGTCATACCGCATTGCTGTTCGGTCACTGGGTCATTGCCCGCTTCGACTGAATGGACAATGGCTTTGCCTGCCATCATGTAGTCCATGAGTTTATTGGGGCTAATCCCAAAACGGTAAATGGGAACATGTTGCCAACCGATGTAGGCAATATCAAAATAATTCAACAAAGCTGGGATTTGTTTTTTGGGGATAGGATCAAAAAATGACACATTGTGAATGTCTTCTTGTTGCTGTTTATTGATTAAGTTTTGTTTTTCTAAACCACTGCCGACCAAAACAACCGCGATATTTTCGGGCAGCTTTTTGGCTGCGTCTAATAAAACTTCCATGGCATTGGGTGTGCCATGTGAGCCCGCATAGCCCACAATGGTTTTGCCTTGTTTTTGGCAAATGTCCAAAAAGTTTTTTAATTCGCCATTGGCCAACGGTTCTAATTGGCTGGGTAGCCAATCTTCTTCAACAATGCCATTGGGGATGATGTGCAGTTTTTGTAAATCCAAACCGTGGCTTTGCATGTGTTCATGGACTTTGGGCAACATGGATACGGTGGCATCACAATGTTTGTAAGCATAGTTTTCTGAAAATTGGCACAGGCGAATAAAGGGATGCTTGGGTGACATGCCACCAATTTCCACTGGCGACAATGGCCACAAGTCATGTACTTCATAAATGAATTTGGCTTGGGTCATTTTGGCCAAGCGGTGTGCCACCAAATTGTCCATCGGGTAAGTGCTAGAGGCAATGACCGCATCGGCCTGAAAACGCTTGGCCCATGTTTTGCTCATTCGATACACATGGAACAAAAAGGTCATTATATTCTTAACACGAGATATGCCATTGCCACCATATTCGGGTGTTTTAACCCAAATATAGCGAATACCATCAATCATTTCTTCACTAAAAGTTGCATGGCCTTGGTGTGCTGTGGGTTGTTTACTGCGCACATGTGAAAAAGTAGCGGCAATAATGGTCACGGTGTGACCTGCTTTTTGCCATGCTTTTGCCATGTAGTAGGGACGATATTCCATGCCGTGCTGTAAGGAGCCAGCATAGTGGTTGATTAAAACAATATTCATGCGTGTTCCAAAGAAGCATAAAGTTGGCAAAGTTTTTGTTGTTCTTGTTGCCAGTTAAAAGATTGGTTAACAGCAAGTTGCCCATTTTTACCCAGTTGTAGGGTGTGTTCGGGTTGGCTCAGTAAGGTATCGATGGCTTGGGCAATGTCTTGTGGCGACAATGGGTCAGCACAAATGCCAGCATTGGCTTCATTCAAGATACCTTGCCAATAGGGAAAATTCGACGCAATCACGGTGACACCCGCTGCCATGTACTCAAACATTTTAACAGGCAAGGCATCCATGTAATTAATGGTTGGGTGCAAGGTTACCAAGCCAATTTGGCTATTTTTTAATACATCGACCACACCCGCTCTGTCTTGCCAGCCAACAAAACGCACTTTTTGCCATTCTGGCAATGCCATGATTTCGTTTTGCAAGACTTCGCTTTCAAATTCGCCTGCAATGACCAATTCACAGTTCTCTTGGGTGAAAGACAATGCTTGCACAATTTCTTTGATACCCCGAATTTTGGTGATATAGCCAATGTAACAAAGTTGTCTTGAGAAGCTTTTACTTTGTCCTTGTAAGTCAGAAAACTCTGATAGTTTTGGGTAGTTATTCACATCAACAGTTTTGGGGTTGATGGGCAAAAATTTATCACGAATATAAGGGGTCGCTGCGACAACTGCATCAAATTGTCGGCAGCATTGATTTTCAATATAAGCGGCAAACTTGGATAAGAGCTTACGAATGGGGGCATTGAAATAGGGTTTGCTTAACAATTGTTTGGGCAAATCTTCATGGGCATCAAAAATCACTTTCTTACCCAGTTTTTTCAGTTTAATGCCAATTAACATCAGTTCAGGGTCATGTAAATGATAGATGTCAGCATCAATGGCAATGGCTTTTTTGAGTACACGTTGAGTGGTTTCTAATATGCGCTTAATGCGTCCTTGGCTTTTGCCAACATCGTGAATATGAATGCCATCTTGTTGGCTATCGCCTAAATCATCAGCAATTACCAAGTGAACCTCGTGACCTGCGGCCAATAATGATTGGCATTCTTTGACAAAAATTCGCGTATCAAAGCGAGGGTGGGCAGAGCTTAAATGGGCAATTTTCATGGTTGTGTACTTTTTTTGTGCGCCAATAAATGGTATAGCGCACCAACAGAAGATTTAAATTGAATCAGGGCAATTAGCAATAATATAGCCCATATGCCGTGTAACCATGGCGACTGCCAAATCAATCCCACAATCGCCAATGCAGCCAATGTGGTTAAATAAATCAGCAATAAGGCGAGGGGAAAATGTTGCCACAAACGCCTTGCCATGCAAATACGGGATATTACAAAGAAATTATAAGCCAAAACAGCCGCCATCGCAGCGCCAAATGCACCCAATCGGGGGGTGAAGTAGAGATTGAATATGGCACTTAAACATAAAGCTGAAAATGCACACCACATGGTGACATGGGTTTTGCGCACGACTTGAATGCCAATCGAAAAGGCTTCTGATAACGCATAAAGCAATGGAATCAAAAACACTGCAGGCAATAAATAGGCAATGGCAGCATAAGGCTTAGGCAAGAAAAACGGCACCACAAAGCTAAACATCCCAACCAAGCTAGCCAAGATCACCACTGCTGCCAACATGTGATCTTTGGCTTGATGGAAAAAATCAACATCGTTTGGGTTTTTTGCCAAAATTTTAAAAATCGTGGGTGACCACAATGTGGTAAAAATACTGGTGACAATGGTGGCTGCATTGGCAAAACTCAAACTGACTGAATACAAGCCCAATGCTTGTAAATCTGCATAGGTGCGTAGAAAAAATCGATCGATACTATTCAAACCCCAAATGGCAAAACCACCGACCATCAATGGGAAGCCAAACTGTAACGCGGTTTTGATTTGTTGATAATCACAGCTACTTTGGTAAATACCTTGCCAAAATTGGCGGGTATTCCATGCAAAAAATAGCAAAACAGCCACCAGTGAAATCACATGAGCATGCAGTAAATCATCAAAATGGCGTTGCTGTAGTAGCCAAGCAAAAATAAACACAAGCCCTAGGAAAATGAGCTTGGGCAAAATCTGGCTAGCAGAATAAGCAAAGCCTTTTTCTTGCATGCGCAAAATCAAAGAACAGTATCGAGTCAGTACTGCAGCAATAATACAAACCAAGGTTAGGTAAGCATAAATAGGTTGCTGCAAGTCAAATAATAACCATGACACTTGTGGTGCTAAGGTCAAGGTTACCACGACAAATAGGATGCCCATGAGTAACAAAGACGGCCACAAAGTATTCCACAATAAGGCTTTGGGATTGGGGCTACCATGGTAATCACGAACAAAAGCGTGGTCCAAACCGAGTGTACAAAAAATGGTGGCAAGGGCTGTTACCATTTGCAACATGGCAATGCGGCCAATATCCTCAATATTGAAAAACCAAGTAATAATGGGTAGGCTGATTAAACTAATCAAGCCCATGC
>JASLDB010000076.1 GCA_030151665.1 Neisseriaceae bacterium | reverse complement strand
CTGGCACCAGGGGTGTTGTAACCATAGGCAGTGGTGTAGTGTTTATTGAAAATATTCTCACCACTTACGGAAACTTGCCAATCTGGGGTGATTTGGTATTGCGCAGAAACAGAAGTAATACCATAACCGCCTAGGCGTTGTCTGCCTTTTAGGTAAACATCTTCATGGCTGTGGCCATGTAAATGTTGATTGGCAGATAGAATTAACTGTTCAGTGGCTTGGTAGTCGATACCCAAATTACCAAAAACTTTTGCACGTTTATCCAGTTGCTTGTCGTTGGTTTTATTACGGGGATTTTGATAAGTTATATCGCCACGTAAAGTTATATCACCCATTATGTGTTTGGCGGATAAGGATGTACCTGTTATTTCAGCTTTGTTGATATTGGTAGCATTATTGATTAGGTCACGAATTCTATTTTGAAAAATGCTAAACTGTACTAATGTGGTTTTATCATCATAAGTTAAACCAATTTCAGTATTTTTACCTTTCTCAGCTTTAAGATTTGGATTGCTAAAGCCAGGATAATATAAATCATTAAACGTTGGTGAGCGGAATGATGTTCCATAACTTAGACGAGCAGTTAAATTGTCAGTAATGCGGTAACCAGTGGCTAAGCGGCCTGTGGTTTCATTGCCAAATTTTTCATTATTGTCATGTCTTAAGCTACTTTCAAGTAAAAATTGGTCTTTGTTGAAATCCAAACCTGCAAAGATGGCTTTGTTGGTTCGGCTGCTTTCGTTGTATGAAGTGTCACTGTCTATTTTTTGTTTTTGCCATTCAGCACCAGCTATCCAGTTTATGTATTGGTGTTTACCGTTTAATGTCCAAGTGACTTGATTATTTTTTGAATTGATATAACCCTTCCATCCATTCTTATTATCACTTGTGGCATTAAGTCTGTCTTCTGATGTGGCAATTTGCAAAGATGATGTAATAAAATCATTTAATTTATTTTGGCTTTCCAAGCTATAAATACGTAAACGACTAATATTGTAATCTTGACCTGAATCTTCTGCTGTATAGCTTACACCATCGTATTCGGCTTTTCCTTTATTAACCAGTGCCTTTGCAATGATTTTATGGCCCTCAGCAATGTCATAGGTTAAGCTGCCTGAAAAAGCAGAATTTTGGTAACCATCTTTGTCGGGGTTATAGGAAAAGCCTTGTTCATTTTGTGCAGAAAAGCCTTTGGTTTGATTGTGACTGGCACTTAATTGGTAGCTTAATTTGCCAACAGTACCCGAAACATTGCCATCAACTTCATAAGTATTGCGATTGCCGATACCTGCACCAATATTGGCATTGAATGCACCATCTTCGGCTTTTTTGGTAAAAATTTGAACCACGCCACCAACGGCATCTGCACCATATACACTGCTGGCGGCACCACGTACTACTTCAATGCGCTCAATTTGACTTAATGGAATGTGATTAAATGAGGCTTGATTAAAGTTGGCATTAGCTATGCGGATACCATCAACCAAAACCACTGTTTGGTTGAAGTTGGTGCCGCGAGTATACAAAGAAGTTACTGCCCCAGGACCACCATCTGAGGATACTTCTAAGCCTGTTATGCGTTTTAATAAGCTGGGTAAATCTTGTACGCCACTTTTGGCAATGTCGTTGGCGGTAATCACGCTAATATCATTGAGTGATGTGAGTGTTTTTTGTGGTAGGCGTGTGGCAGTAACGATAACATCATTAAGTTGTACTGACTCTTCTTGTGCCTGTGCAACTAGGCTGGTGCCGGCTAAAATCGCCAAGCTAATGTGTTTTAAAGCAAAAGGTTTCATGAATGACACTCCAAGTATTAATAAAAAGTTAATACCGAGTGCGAAAAGTAAAAATATTCGATGTGGGCACAGATAAATGACGACCAATCAAATATCGCCTCCCCGCGATACTCGTTGAAAATCATTTCTAGCCGGTCTTCGGACTCAAATCTTGGCTTAATGGCCTTCCCATTGCTGGTGAGCAACAGTGGCATGGATATTAAGACATGTTTTTATGGTGTGGATTATTACCGCTGCGGGGGCAGTGTTGGATTTGCACCAACTTCCCGTGACATGAAATGAAAGTAATTGCCTCAGATGGTAGCATGAACTGCTATTTAATCACCAAACCCATGTGTCAAGTTTGGGGATCGGGATGACAAAAAAACAACAGCCAATTGGGCTGTTGTTTTTTTGTGGTTGCTTACTGTTGCAACATTTTTCGTAAATCAGCCCAAAAAAGCTGAGCGCTTCGTTCATAGCCTGAATTGGTAAAGTGCACCAAATCACGGGCAACATCGCCATTGGCTTGCCAGTTTTGCATTTGGCAAGTGCCGCCCATCGCTTGTTGCCAGTCCCAGTAGAGGGTTTTCTCTTGTTGTGCAATTTGCTGTTGTGCTGCTTTAACAGCATCAAAACTAGCAGGTAAGCCACAAGTGGTTTTGCCTATTTGGCGCTTATCAACAGAATCAGGAGAACCCAAAATAACGATAGTAGCTTGTGGGTTGGTTTGGCGCAGTTGGCGGATGCCTTGTATCAATTGACTGCGCATGGCTTGGATATCGATGGAGCCATTGAAGGCTTCATTGGTACCATACGCCAAGATAATCATATTGGGGGCATTGCTTGCCAAATCACTCATCCAATTGGGTTGCCAACGATTCCACAAGCTTTGTTGGGCACCATTGCTACCCACCGGGGAAATCAAGACACCATTTTGTTGAGCTTGGCTAATCCAAATACCACCCAGTGAGCCTGCATCAGCTTGGTCAGCATAAACAGTAATTGGCAAACGGGCTTGAGCGGTAAAGGTGTACCAACCTGTTTCACTGGCTTGTAGGCCTTGGGTAATCAAAGGTGTGGTTTGACCATTGGCGTCTTGCAATGTCAATGTGCTTTGGCCAGGTTTAACCAGTAAGCGAACCATGCTCATGCCACCAGTGTCTTGGCGGCTTTTAATGGTTAATTGGGCGCCACTTGTGGTGGGCGTGGCAATAAAGCCACCCATGGGGAAATTGGCATTGGTTTCATTGCGACTATTGTTTAAACGCCAACCTTGTTGTTGGTAAGTCACCATGCGATGCGCTTGACCACTGATGGCCATGGGTGGAATCCAACCAATACCTGCATTGCCAATGTCTTGACCGATTAATTGGCGCAAAGGGGCGGTGAATGTATCTGATGCTGTGTGTGAATCACCCAATTGCACAATATTCAGTACCGTGTCACGAGGGGCTTTGCCTTGGCTTAACAAGCGGTATTGCTTTTTGAATAAGTTAAAATTGGCATCGCCAAAATTGCTTAAATGACCAACAGTGCCCACTTGGGCACGACTTGTGTTGGCATGGGTGTTGTTTTGCGTTTGATTGAGGCGTTTTGCCAATTTTTCAATATCGTCTTCTGTGTTGGGCTTTTTGGTGTCTGGTGAACTGGGGTTGTTACAAGCAGAGAGCAATAAGCCCAAGCCCAGCATGAGGCTGGGCAAGAGAGAATTACGAAGGGTTTTTTGGTTTATCCGCATCGGAATGCGTGTCCTTTTTGGGTGTGTTGTCTGATGGTAAAACGGGCGCGGTGGCATGGATTAAATCCATGACTTTGTCGGCAATAAGCCTTTGACCTGCTGGGGTAAAGTGAATGCCGTCATCGACACGCACTTTAACATTGGCGCCATCTTTCTGAACAAAATTCACGAACTGATCATCTTTACTGCCCAAAATATCGCGGGTTGGTAAATACCGTTCATGACTGCGTTCAGTTTCTTGTTGGTAGAGTTGGTTTAAATACACCATACCTTGATTTAATTGCACCTTTTTCATATTGGGTGCACCTAGCCATAATACACGTGTTTTGTTTTTTTGGGCAGCTTGAATGATGGATTGAATGCGCGCACGGTAGATGGTTTCCCATTCTGGCGACTGGAATTTTAAGTATTGGCCACTGGGTTTTTCGGGGAAAGACCAAGGATCATTGGGACCTAGGTAAACCACCATTAGGCGGATGTCTGGGTTCTTTTTCAAGGTGTCTTCAACCACTTTGGGCCAGTTGAAAAAATGTGGGTAAGCAAGACCTGTACTTTGCTTACTTAAGTCGATACTTTCAATGTTGTATTGTTTATACAGTTTTTGTTTGACATGGGGTGCAACACCTTGCATGAGGGAGTCGCCTACAAAAAACACTTTATCACCTGCATTTAAGGTAAATGATTGGATTTTTTGGGGCAAAGCAGTGCTATTGGTTGTGGCTGATGCACTTGTTGTGGAAGTCTCATTGGTGACCGTGCCAGCATGGTTTTTAATTGTGCCAGTATCAATCGTTGTGTTTGATACGGTTGGGTTGGGACAAGGCAAGCTGACATCAAACCAAACATAGTTGATGGCAGACAGTGATTTTTCATCAAAATCCTGCCAGCTTTGTAAGTGACTAGCTTCCCATTCTTGCCAGCGGCTTTGTTCTGTTTTGCCCCATTGCATGATGTGACTATTGGAATGACTCCATGGGCTGTCTTTGTGATAAGCCTGTTGCCAATAAAGTTCAACGGAATTTTGTGACAATACCAAGCTAAAACCCAATAACACCAATAGCGAGTACAAAATGATGGTTAAATTCTTAATCACGATGTTCTCCTTAGAAGCTGGCATAAATGAAATTGGGGATACCGGCTGGTGCCAGTTGAATAATCACCCACAAAATAGTGGCCACCACCCAAGGGCGGACGCTCCAATGCAAGGATTCAAAACATTTGTGCAATATATCGGGAATGCGGCTTAAGCGTGGATAAAATACAAACCACAAGGCAAAGCCCAGTAGATAGACTGGCGAGTTAAATTGCAATGGCGTGTTGAATTGACCAAATAACGTATTGATGTAATCCCAACTGCCTTCTAGTGTCGGGCTGCGGAAAAAAATCCATGCCAAACACACATATTGTAAAGTAATAAAATTGGCTAAGCGGGGTGAAAACTGGGTAATGGCTTTGTCACCAAATAAACGACTACCAATATTCAATAAAGCGACACCAACACCGTGAATGGCGCCCCAAATTAAAAATGTATAGCTCGAACCATGCCATAGACCAGAAGCCAACATGGCCAAAATTAAATTGATTTGGGTGCGAGTAAAGCCACCACGTGAGCCACCCAATGGGATGTAGACATAATCACGAATCCAAGTAGATAAGCTGATGTGCCAACGTTGCCAAAATTCTTTTAGATTCAGGGCGAGATAAGGGGCATTGAAGTTAATGGGCAATTTAAAACCCAATAACAAAGCAATGGCAGTGACCAAATCAGTGTAGCCAGAGAAATTTAAATACAATTGCAAAGCATAAGCATATAAGCCCAATAGTGCATCCAGTGAGTGGTATTCACTGGGATTGCTAAAAACAGGATCTGCCCATGTATTGGCCAAAACTGCGCTTAGCCAATACACTTTTGCCAATGCCATCACCATTAAAACCAAAGCACGATTAAATTCCAGTGGGGTACGCTTTTCTTTGGTTTGAATTTGAGGCAAGAATGCCTCAGCACGGTTAATGGGCCCAGCAACTACACTTGGGAAAAAGGACAAAAATAACGCATAGTCAGTATAGCGTGCAGGGGTTAGACGCTTTTTATAAATGGAGACCAAGTAGCTAATTGAATGAAAAGTGTAAAAAGAGATGCCCAGTGGAATAATAATTTGCATGCTCGGTAATAGCACAGATAAGCCCATGGCTTGCAAGGTGTTTTGGACACTGTCATGGAAAAAATCAAAATACTTAAACAATGCCAAGTGAGCGATGGCGTAAATCACGGCAATGCGTAGCCATCTTTTCTGTTTTTTCTCATGGGTGCTTTTGAATATTCGTTGTCCCAGTGCAAAAGTCACAATGGTGTATTCCATAATAATCGCAGCAAAATAAGTGCTAAAGCTGGCCAATAAAGCATAACTGGCAACCAGTAATAATAGCTTTTGAGCCGTTAAGAATGGGCGAAGTGCCCAGTACACAATAAAAAATAGCGGAAAAATCAACGCAAATTCAATGGATAAAAAATTCACAACCACACCCAATAGAAATAGATTATTTAAAAAACGGTAGGGCTGCATCATACGCTAAGTATATGACGGTGTGGTTGATTATTTTGATTTTTGATGCAAAAAAAATTAAATGATATTAAACAGTGGCTTCTGACTTTTGGTTTCGCATCATCAATTGATTGGCCACAGTGTTGGCATTGATTTTGCCATCGATTAAGTGCAATAAAGTTTGGGTGATGGGCATGTCAATTTGCATTCTTTGTGCTAGAGCATGCGCTGCTTGGATGGTGTAGACCCCTTCTGCAACATGACCCAATTCTTGTAAAATGGTTGCTAAGGATTTGCCTTCTGCCAATTTTAAACCAACTTGGCGATTGCGTGATAAACCACCTGTGCACGTTAAAATCAAGTCGCCCATGCCCGATAAACCCATTAAAGTTAATGGATCAGCTCCCAATGTTTGGGCAAAACGGGTGATTTCAGCAAGACCGCGGGTAATCAAAGCAGCGCGAGCATTTAAACCATAATCCAAACCATCGGCAAGACCTGTGGCAATCGCCATGACATTTTTAAGTGCGCCGCCAACTGCAACACCTACCATGTCATGGTTGTCATACAAACGCATGGTTGGGGTGTTGAGTGTCTGGCACAAAGACCGAATCCATTCTTTTTCATGGGATGCCAAGGTGATGGCACATGGTTTTTGCTCAGCCACTTCTTTGGCAAAACTGGGGCCTGACAATAAGCCAATGAAAGGGTTATTGGGTAAAATCTCTTGGCAAATTTCATGTGGTAATAGACTGCTGCCTAATTCAAAGCCTTTGCAAGCAGTTAAAATGGGTGTGTTACCAAAACCAAAATCACGAATATTTTGTAGGCTCTCACGCAAACCACCCATGGGGGTGACGATGATAATGAGTTCAACTTGGTCTAAGGCTTGGTGTAAGTCAGTGTGAATTTGCAATGTATGGGGAAAGACAAAGCCAGGTAAGTAGCGCTGGTTTTCACCATCTTGGATAAGTTGTTGGCAATGAGTGGGATTGTGACCCCATAAATTAACCGAATGTTGGTGGTGCGCAAAGTGTAAAGCCAATGCTGTTCCCCATGCGCCTGCGCCCAATACACAAATCTTCATCTGATGCCTTTGTCTTAAGATGGTTTGATATTACTTTAACCAAAGCGAAAACAAAAGGCAAAATCTTATTACTCATCTTTAGCCAAAAGCAAAAAAGAAGCGAAATGTTGTGATGTGCTGCGAAATGGTATCTTTCATCTAATCCTGTCGATTTTTTTTGCGCTGTGATAAAATTTTGCTAAATAGGCTAAAAAAACATTGATTTTGCCGAAAATATCGGCCATCATGCTGATTATTCAGCATGTTTTTTGTGCGTTAAAGATTATTTTTTATAATAAAATCAGCTATTTCGGTTTTATTTTTTAATTTTAGATATGAAACTCTAAATTTATTCGGTACAATTATGACCAATAAAACTTGGGGCTTAGTATCTACCCACTTTACTTGATTAAAGGTTTAAAGGACTTAAACATGGATAACAACATTGAACAGCGCGTTAAAAAAATCGTTGCCGAACAATTGGGCGTAAGCGAAGCAGAAGTAAAAAATGAATCTTCTTTCCAAGAAGATTTGGGCGCTGACTCATTGGATACTGTTGAGTTGGTAATGGCTTTGGAAGAAGCTTTTGGCTGCGAAATCCCTGATGAAGATGCAGAAAAAATCACTTCAGTACAACAAGCTATTGACTACGTTTCTGCAAACTTAGATTAATTTGTGATTCGTTCTTAAAGTATAAAAATGCCTCTGTTTGAAGCAGCATCGAGCATGTTGGTTCATTAAAACAGGGGCTTTTTCTTTGACATAGGTGGAAAACACATGAGTAAAAGAAGAGTTGTCATCACTGGTTTAGGCCAAGTTTCTCCCGTGGGTAATGATGTAGCAACAGCTTGGGCAAATTTATTGGCAGGCAAAAGCGGGATTGGTCCAATTACACGTTTTGATGCTTCTGATTATGCAACGCGTTTTGCTGGTGAAGTAAAAGACTTTGATATTGCTGAATACATTTCAGCCAAAGATGCACGTCGTATGGATAATTTTATTCATTACGGCATTGCTGCTGCATATCAAGCCATTGCTGATGCTTCATTGGATGATATTGCCGATCTAGATAAAACTCGTGTGGGTGTCAATATTGGTTCTGGTATTGGTGGTTTGCCTTTGATTGAGCAAACAGCCAATGTCGCCATGGAAAATGGCCCACGAAAAATCGGTCCATTCTTTATTCCTGGCTCTTTGATTAACATGATTTCAGGTCATGTCACCATCAATAAAGGTTATCAAGGCCCAAGTTATGGCATCGTATCAGCTTGTACCACGGGTACACACTGTATTGGTGATTCTGCACGTTTGATTCAATATGGCGATGCAGATATCATGATTGCAGGTGGTGCTGAAGGTGCAGTAACTGGTTTGGGTATTGGTGGTTTTATTGCTTGTAAAGCATTATCAGGCCGCAATGATGACCCACAAACTGCTTCTCGTCCTTGGGACAAAGGCCGTGATGGTTTTGTGATGGGTGAGGGTGCTGGTGTATTGGTGTTAGAAGAATATGAACACGCCAAAGCACGTGGTGCCAAAATCTACGCTGAAGTGGTGGGTTATGGCATGAGTTCGGATGCACACCACATTACAGCACCTGTTGCTGAGGGCACAGGCGCTGCATTGGGCATGAGAAATGCCTTGCGTGATGCAGGCATGAATCCAGATCAAATTGATTACATCAATGCGCATGGTACATCCACACCTTTGGGTGATGCGGCTGAAGTGCAAGCGATTAAAAAGACATTTGGTGAGCATGCATACAATGTTGTGGTGAACTCAACCAAATCCATGACAGGTCACTTATTAGGTGGTGCTGGTGGGGTTGAAGCTGTGTATACAGCTTTGGCGATTGCAGAGCAAAAATCACCACCAACGATTAATATTTTTGATCAAGATTTGGAAGCTGGTTGCGATTTGGACTTTAACAAAGAAGGTGCGCGCGAGATGCCAATCCGCGCTGCATTGTCTAACTCATTCGGTTTTGGTGGTACCAATGGCACATTGGTAATGAAACGTGTTGAGGACTAAAATCGTTTAAATGAAAAAAACCGCTAATGATTTAGCGGTTTTTTTTGTGGTAAAAATACTGCAAAAACGGTTATGAGTATGGCTTGTGAGAAGGCGGTTTTAGTAGAAGGGGTGGATGAAAAAAATGCCATGAAACCTCAGCAATAACGCTATCAAATTGGTCATTTCATGCTAAAGTATAGGTTTGAACTTCGACAGCGCCACATTGGTAAATTGCTTGACGCAAATCACACTTGTGAAAGTGCATTTGACGCTGCCTGAACATGATTTTGCTTATAAATTTGTAAACAAAGGACTCACACCATGTTTGAACATGTTGATTATTATGCAGGCGACCCGATTTTAAGTTTGGTAGAAACCTATAACAAAGATCCTCGTGCTGAAAAAGTAAACTTGGGTATTGGTTTGTATTATGATGAAGAAGGCCGTATTCCATTGTTGGGCTCTGTGCAAAAAGCCGAAACGGCTCGTGCCAATGCACCGATTCCTCGCCCTTATTTGCCAATGGAAGGCTTGAACACTTACCGTCAAGCGGTGCAACGCTTATTGTTTGGCGCTGATTGCCAAGCGGTTGCTCAAAACCGTGTTGCAACCATCCAATCTTTGGGTGGTTCTGGTGCTTTGCGTGTTGGTGCTGAATTCTTGCATAACTTCTTTCCTGACAGTGTGGCCTATGTAAGCAATCCAACTTGGGCGAATCACATTGGTATTTTCGAAGGCGCTGGTTTTGAAGTTAAAAAATACCCTTATTATGATGCCAAAACAGGTGGTGTATTGTTTGAAGAGATGATTGCATTCTTTAAATCATTGGCACCTAAATCTGTTTTGATTTTACACCCTTGCTGTCATAACCCAACAGGTGTGGATTTAACACCTGCACAATGGGATGAAGTGATTGCTGTGGTTAAAGAGCATGATTTGATTCCATTTATGGATATTGCTTATCAAGGTTTTGGTGTGGATTTGGACACGGATGCTTATGCTATTCGTGCAGCAACCAAAGCAGGTTTGACCTTGTTTGTGAGCAATTCATTCTCTAAAAACTTGTCATTTTATGGTGAGCGTGTTGGTGGTTTGTCAGTGGTTTGCCCAACAGAAGACGAAGCAGTTCGTGTTTTGGGTCAATTGAAATTGACTATTCGCCAAATGTATTCTAACCCACCATTCCATGGCGGTTACATCGTATCGGATGTGATGAATGATGAAGGTTTGTATGCTGAATGGGTGAGTGAAGTTTGTGTGATGCGTGACCGCATTAAAGCCATGCGTCAAAAACTGTTTGAAGTCTTGTCAGCTAAAGTAGCTGGCCGTGATTTTAGCTATTTTGTTACTCAACAAGGCATGTTCAGCTTCACAGGTTTAACACCTGCACAAGTGGATCGTTTGCGTGAAGAGTTTGCCATTTACTTGGTGCAATCTGGTCGCATGTGTGTGGCTGGTTTGAACACGAAAAACATTGACTACATTGCCAATGCATTTGCTGAAGTGTTGAAATAAACATTCTTCGTATCAGTAAAAAGCTGCCTTTTGGGCAGCTTTTTTTGTGGCTTGCTAAGGCAAATTAATGAAGTTAAATGCTTTGGTCCATTTGTTCAGATGGCACATCATGTTGATTGCTAACAATGTGGTGCGCAGGAACGCCAATGGCTGTGGTGTATGCGGGAACATCTTGTACCACGACACTGCCAGCGCCAATTTTGGCGCAATCGTGAATGCGGATATTGCCTAAAATAGAAGCATTGGCACCAATCATTACGCCATTGCCAATTTTGGGGTGTCTATCGCCACTGTGTTTACCAGAACCACCCAAGGTCACACCATGCAGCATAGAGATGTTATCTCCTAAAACCGCTGTTTCACCAATAACCACACCCGTACCATGGTCAATCATAATGCCACGACCTAAACGTGCTGCAGGGTGAATATCGACACCAAACACTTCTGAGGCACGATTTTGTAAAAAATAACTCAATGTTTTTCGGCCAGCTAACCACAACGCATGGTTAATGCGGTGTGCTTGAATGGCATGGAAACCTTTGTAATACAATAGGGGTAAACAATAAGCGTCACAAGCAGGGTCGCGCTCAAAATAGGCTGCAATATCGGCTTGCATGGCTTCACTGATATTTTGATTGCTGTTTAAGATTTCACAAAAAATTTCATACAAGGCACGTGAGTCCATGACTGGACTGACCAATTTGCTAGACAAATGAAAAGCCAAAACATTGTTTAAATGGTCATGGCGCAAAACGGTTAAATGCAAAAAACTCGCTAGCATGGGTTCATCAATGACAGCTTGTCTAACTTCTTCTTGAATGGTTTGCCACAAAGTAACTTCGGGTCTGGTTGGTGTGTTCATAGTGATTTATTATTGGAGTGAAATAAGCTTGGTAACCTGCGATCACCAAGCCAATGAAATCAACGAATGAATAGTGTAACGCTTAAAGCAAGACAATATCAAATTGTTCTTGGTGATAACTCGATTCGACGGCTAAAGAAATGGGTTTTTCCACAAATTCGCTTAACATGGCCAGTGCTTTGGCTTCTTCATCTAAAAAACGGTCAATAACCGCTTGGCTACCCAAAATTCGGTAACCATTTAGTTCATGATTGCGTCGAGATTGGTAGACAATTTCCCGTTGGATTTCGTAACACACGGTTTGTGGTGTTTTCATCAAGCCACGACCTTGGCAGTAAGGACAAGGCTCGCATTCGACATGGGCTAGGCTTTCGCGTGTGCGCTTTCGGGTGAGTTCAACCAATCCTAAACTGGTGAAACCATTGAGGGTGACACGGGTGCGATCATAGCTTAATGCTTTGGCGAACTCCGTCAAGACAGCCGTGCGATGCTCTTCTTTATCCATGTCGATAAAATCGATAATCACAATGCCACCAATATTGCGCAAACGAAGTTCACGGGCAATGGCATGACAAGCCTCGATATTGGTTTTGAAAATGGTTTCATCAAAATTTCGTGTGCCAACAAAGCCACCTGTATTGACATCAATGGTGGTCATGGCTTCAGTGGGGTCAATTATCAAATAGCCACCGAATTTTAGGTTGACACGGGGTTGCAATGCCTTGTCGATTTGTGCATCCACGCCATAGGTGGCAAACAGAGGCTGTTCACCATTGAATCGCTCAATTTTATCCACAGCACCTTGGACGAATTGTTGGGCAAATTCGGTCATTCGTTGGTAGTTCTCATTGGAGTCTACCCATATTTTTTTGGTGGTGTCGTTGAACATATCACGCAAAACCCGCATGCTCAGTGGTAGATCCTGATAGAGCATGGATTGAGCAGGTTTGGTTTTGGCCAAATAGCGAATGTGCTGCCAAACTTTGGTGAGGTAATCAATATCAGCCTTCAGTTCGGCATCGGTCGCATTTTCGGCACTGGTACGAATAATGTAGCCATGGCAAGATTCGGTTGGCAATAGGTTTTCTAAGCGGTTTTTTAAAAATAAGCGCTCTTTTTCGTCCTCAATGCGTTGCGAAATCCCAATGTGTTCATCTTGTGGCAAATGAACCAAAAAACGCCCTGCCAAAGAAATCTGCGTAGACAGTCTTGCTCCTTTGGTGTTTATGGGGTCTTTGATGACTTGCACCAAAATGGATTGTCCTTCAAAAATTTGGTGCTCAATGCGTAAGGTTTGGGCAGGGTGTTGACGGTATTCAAAGATATCAACAATGTGTAAAAAGGCTGCTTTGTCTAAGCCAATATCGATAAATGCACTTTGCATGCCAGGTAAGACGCGTTTGACAGTGCCCAAATAAATATTGCCAACCAAGCCTTGGTGGCTATTTCTTTCGATGTGTAGCTCATAAACGCTATCGTTTTCTAAAGTGGCGACTCGAGTTTCTTGTGGTGTGATATTCACCAAAATCGTTTCAGGAGGGCGCACCACATCTTTGCTTAACGCAATACTGGTTTGCAACATGGTTTAATCTTTCTAATTCTAAAATGTCTTTTGTAAAACACACCGTCTAGATGGGTGTGCAGAGCAAAGGGCATTTACTTTATGACTGCAATGGGTCGATACCACATTGGGCCAGTAATTGTGTGGTTTCATACAGGGGTAGTCCCATGACACCAGTATAACTGCCATTTAAGTGTCTGACAAATGTTGCAGCTAAACCTTGGATGCCATATGCCCCTGCTTTGTCCATGGGTTCACCCGTTTCGATATAACGAAGAATCTCATGGTCATTCAGCTCTCTAAAGCTTACATCACTGATTTGTGTGGCAAAAAAATGTTGCCCTTGGTGAAAAATGCAGACGCTACTAATCACTTGGTGCGTGGTATTTGACAATTTTTTTAACATGTCAAATGCATCATTTTTATCTGTGGGTTTACCCATGATGTAATCATTGAGTGCCACCGTGGTGTCGGCACTCAAGACAGGTATGTGGTGGTGTAGATTTGGGTTGTTTTGGATGGCTTGTGCTGATTTTTCTTTTGCCATTCTTTCTGTATACGCCAAAGCGCTTTCGCCATCATAAGGGGTTTCATCGATTGTGGCGAGGATTTTTTCAGGCATTAAGCCCAATTGTTGTAGCAGCTCAAATCGGCGTGGACTACCAGAAGCTAGGTAAACAGATTTCATGCATAACCTTGGTTAAAAGTAATAGAGGGAGCGCAGTGGCAATCATTCAATGAGGAAGATTAAGCGCTTTTCCCATCGTGATTGACGGCTCGTTGTAATAATTTGTCCAATAAAACAGTGGGCAATATTTTTTTTAAGTGCCAAAATAATTTACTGGGTGTGGTCACTTGATAGCGGGCTTTGGGTTTTTTGGCCAATAAAGCTTGCAAACACACTTGAGCACATTCGGTTGCACTTAAGGTAAAAGGTGCGGCTGGACCTTCGGTTTTCAAGCGCTTTAATTGACCGTCGTAGGCTTTTTTGTGAATGCTGTTTTGCCAGTCAACATGTTTTTCAAATTGAATCAAAGCATTGGCACGAAATTGACTGCTAATGGGCCCAGGTTCAATGAGTACCACTTGTATGCCACTGCCCAATAATTCATGGCGTAAGGTATCAGCCATGCCTTCTAAAGCAAATTTACTGCTGTTGTACGCACCACGCCAAGGCATGGCAGCAAACCCCAAGATGCTGCTATTGATTAAAATGCGACCATGATTTTGTTGGCGGAAAATTTTAAGCGCAGCATTCATGCTTTCCCATGTGCCAAAGACATTGGTTTCAAATTGCGCTTGTAAAGCCGCTCTTGTCATGTCTTCCACTGCACCTGTTTGTCCAAACCCTGCATTGGCAAAAAAAGCATCCAAACGATTATTGACCATACTGGGTAGTTGTGCAAAGGCTTGGGCAATGCTCAGGCTATCAGTGACATCCATTTTGATGCATTCTAAGCCTTCATTTTGCAAGCGTTGAACATCTGCGTCTTGTCGGCAAGAAGCAATCACTTGCCAGCCTTGTTGTTGCAATAATTTGGCGGTGGCATAGCCAATGCCAGTGGAGGCGCCTGAGATAAAAATAGAAGGCATACGTAATCCATGGTAAATAGAAAATAGGGTATTCAATGTATTTGTAATTATAGGCGGATTTAAGATAGACACCTAGTTGTAATTCATTGTTTAAATTTTATGCTATTTGACTGCAATTGGGTATTGAGCTGTCACGTTAATATGGGTCTAGCATGAGTGAATACAATAAATGACGGTCGCCGCAGGGTATTGATAAATCCTTTTTTAAAAGGCGAGCAGGTTAACTTCTATAACAAAAAACGCTCTTACTTGAGCGTTTTTTTGTTATTCAATCCCAACCAATTTATGCGTCTGTAAGCTCAACTGCCAGTGCTGTTGTTTAATACGCTCATTCAATTGTCCAAGTTGTGTCAGTGTTTCCAATAGATTGTTATGCTGCCCATCGTCTAAAGGTGATAAATAGTAGTGCTTGGCGTGGATGTGTTTTTCCACCCAAGTGCAAAAATCTTGTACATCACCATCCACAACTATACGCACCTCATCGGCTTGTTTGATATGATTTTGTCGATATTTTTCTGCATACATGGCTTTGGGGCTGACTGCCACATAATCAATGGCTTTGGGTGCAGGCAATAAACCATTGCTTTCCAGCGCCAGAAAGTAACCCTCTGCTTTTAAGGCTGTTAGTAAAACATCAATTTGTGGTTGAATCGTCGGTTCACCGCCTGTGATAATAATATTTCTCACTTGATAATTGGCAACTGTCTCCAAAATATCATGGAGCGGCATCATGGTAAATTGGTGGTAGTTGGTATCGCACCATGGGCAAGCCAGATTGCATTTTCCTAAGCGGATAAACACACTGGGCATGCCTGTGTTATAGCCCTCACCTTGTAAACTGGCAAAAATTTCCACAATGCGAAAAGAGGGATTGTCATGTACTGGGTTCATGATATTTCCTCTTCGTATTCACAGCAAGAACTGGGTGTTTCCCAAAGCTGTAAGCGGCAAATAGGTAGTCCTTGTTGTTTTAAGGTTTGAAAAATCCACTGGGTTAAGTTTTCTGCTGTTGTGGGTGTGCTTAGGGCGAAGGTTTTTCGCTGCCAAGACATGAGCATGCTTGCCAATTCATTTTCTTGGTTGCTGTTACAATTGTATGCAAAGGCATGGTCTAAAGGGTTGAGAATATGTTCTTTGATGGCTTGCTTTAAATCAGCAAAGTCCATCACCATGCCTGCTTTTGGGCCTGATTGAATAATGTCGCCTTGGATGGTGACTGTTAGTTGATAGGTGTGTCCGTGTAGGTTGCGGCACTTGCCGTCATGGCTATCGAGCATGTGCGCCATGTCGAACGCAAATGTTTTGCTAATTTTCATGTTATTCCTTAGTTTTGTTTTTGCCACTATTGGCATCGTGGGAGGATTGCGAACCACGTAGGGGGGCGATTATACCGAGGATTTGATGTGGGGTAAAACCAGTGTGATCTCCTCATTAATTCATGTAAATCAGGATGGCGAAAACCATGAATACAGATAAGATTGCCATATAAATTATTCACAGTAATGATGCATGATAGAGGACGAATAAATAATGAGTATGGGTTTAGCCACGGGGCTGGGTTTATTGGCCCTTTCCGCATTTACATCGGCAACCATTTTGCCAGGTAGTTCTGAAGCTGCGTTGGCTGTTTTTATGGAGCAGTTTGCCAATGATATCGCCTTGGGTTTTGTGGTGGTTACCATTGCCAATACCTTGGGCAGTGTGACTTCTTTGTGGTTAGGCAGAATGATTCCACAAAAGAAAAAATTGGGAGAAAGAACACAAAAAATCATTAACCGTTTTGGCAGTGCCAGTATGTTATTGGCTTGGGTGCCTGTTCTGGGTGATGCCTTTCCTGTGGCGGCAGGGTGGTTGCGATTAAGCTTCTGGCCTTGCGTGGTGTATTTGTTGATTGGTAAAGCATTGCGCTATGGTGTCATTGTGTGGTTGTGGCAAAATGGTGGTTCACATCTCTTTAACACGATTTTGGGTTAAGTTCAGACACAAAACACGGTACAATAGCGCCCTAGGTTAAAAGGATAAGCAACATGAAAGAGCATCGCGCCCGTAAGCGGTTTGGTCAAAATTTTTTGCAAGACACTCGAATCATTCAAGACATTGTCAATGCGGTACGCCCTCAAGCAGATGATGTGGTGATTGAGATTGGTCCCGGTTTAGCGGCCATTACCACACCATTGGTGCAAAAATTAAACCAGTTGCATGTGGTTGAAATTGACCGAGACATTATTGTTCGCTTAAAGAAACAGCCTTTTGCTGATAAATTGGTCATTCATGATGGCGATGTGTTGAAATTTGATTTTCGCAGCATCCCCGGCAAGAAGAAAATTGTGGGCAATTTGCCATATAACATTTCGACGCCCTTATTATTTGCATTGACTGAGGTGTGTGATGAAATTCATGACATGCATTTTATGTTGCAAAAAGAAGTTGTCGAACGCATGGTTGCCAAGCATTGTACCAATGACTATGGTCGTTTGAGTGTGATGTTGCAGTATTATTTTGACATGGAATGGTTGTTGGATGTACCGCCCGAATCCTTTGACCCAGCACCGAAAGTGGACTCGGCTGTGATTCGCATGATTCCAGATTTGGGTCGTATCGGTATTGCTCAAGATTTTGAACATTTTGGTAAATTGGTACAGCAATCTTTTGCCCAGCGTCGTAAAACCTTGCGCAATAATTTAAAAGGTTTGGTGACTGATGAGGATTTTGCGGCTGTTGGTTTGGATCCAACTGCCCGTGCTGAGCACATTGCACCTGCGGATTACGTCAAATTAAGTAACTATTTGCTGCAAAAAAAATAAACATTGCTACAATAGTGACCCATTTTATTGATTTATAAAAATTACGAGAGAAGCCATGATTCGTTTTGTTAATGTTCATAAGTGGTTTAAGGATTTGCACGTTATCAATGGTGTTAATCTCGAAATCAAACAAGGTGAAGTGGTGGTGGTTTGTGGCCCATCGGGCAGTGGCAAATCAACACTGATTCGTGCAGTTAATCAGTTAGAAGCGATTCAAGACGGCGAAATTTGGATTGGTGATGTGAACATTACCGACCCCAAAACGGATTTGAACAAATTGCGTGCAGAAGTGGGTTTTGTGTTTCAAAGCTTTAATCTGTATCCACATTTGAATGTGATGGAAAATATTATTCTATCGCCCATGAAGGTGTTAAAACAAAATAAAGCAGAAGCACAAAAAAATGCTTTGGCTTTATTGGAAAAAGTAGGTCTATCACACAAAAAAGATGCCTACCCACAAGAATTATCAGGTGGTCAGCAACAGCGTGTTGCCATTGCTCGTGGTTTGGCGATGAGCCCCAAAGTGATGTTGTTTGATGAACCCACCAGTGCGCTGGATCCTGAAATGGTGGGCGAAGTGTTAAAAGTGATGAAAGACTTGGCTTTCAGTGGCATGACCATGATGGTGGTTACCCATGAGATGGGTTTTGCCAGGGAAGTGGCTGATCGCATTATCTTTGTTGACCATGGTCAGATTTTAGAAGATGCGACACCTGAGGCTTTCTTTGATAATCCAAAAACAGAGCGGGCACAGCAGTTCTTAAAGCAGGTTTTGAAAAAATAGTCATCGCCTGTTAGAAAAAATGGGTGGCTTTGCCACTCATTTTTTATGGAAAATTGAATGATGGGAGAGTAAACCATGCAAATTGCCATTGAAAAAGCCACCACAGCAGATTTTTCTGCGTTGTTGGGTGTGTGGCAACGTAGTGTATTGGCAAGCCATGATTTTTTACATCCCAATGATTTTGCCACCATTGAATCGCAATTGATTCCGATGTATTTTCCGCAAGTGAGCCTTTATAAAGCGGTAAATGTTGCGAATCGGTGCATTTTGGGTTTCGCTGGTGTGGTTGATCAACGCATGGAAATGTTGTTTGTAGACAGTGAGGCGCGAGGAAAAGGTGTGGGCTCTTTGTTATTACATTTTGCCATTGATGAATTGGGAATCAATGAGTTGGATGTAAATGAACAAAATCAGCAAGCAGTGGATTTTTACACAAGAAAAGCATTTATTTGTGTGTCTCGCAGCGAATTGGATGGTGCAGGTAAACCGTATCCAACGTTGACGCTGAAACTCAAGTAAGATGAGTATCAAGTTAAAAGCCAAGCAAAAAATGCTTGGCTTTTTTAATGACTGAAATACCAGGGCATTTGTTAAGGCAACGAAGAAAAAGCGTTCACCCATTGGGTGGACGCTTTTTTGTGCAAGATTAATAGCTAATGACTCTACCTGAAATTGGCTGTACAGGTCTATTGGTTGCATGGCCCATGACTTGATTGAATTGATCAATTTGTTCTTTGGATACGGTAGGGTGTTGGTCTGCAACCAGCCAAATTATTCCTTCTGTACAAGGTGGGACAGTTAAGGAGCCGCTAAATCGATAGTATTTAAATGATTTTGGCAGCAAATTTTTCATGTTGACTTGGTCAATATTCTGGCTGCTTGCTGGTGTTTTGGGCATGTGGGCCCAAAGTTTGCTAAGTTCACTATTGGGTTTGCCTTCTTTAAACAGGACAGCAAAAACCAAGAATTGATTGTTCTCATCTTTGTGAACAAAATGGGCTTCTAATGGATAAGATTGACCATTGATTTGGTTTTCACTGGGTGAGTGAAAATGAAATTGTAATAGCTTGTAGCTATTTTTCCCTTTTTGAAGGTAGTGATTTTCTTTTGGGGTAAATTGAATCGTGTGCCCATTGTTTAATAGCGTGCCGACAGATGGTTGGTAGCCAACAGTCAATTTTTCCAATTGTGTCTGTTTGGGGTTGGTGATATTAACGGGTGATTGATTATACCCTGCTTGGCATGTTTTAAATTGCTCACTGAGATTGCCCCAGTGTTCTGGGCCAATTTCTTCTTGGTAGCCCCAATGGGTATCTGCAGCATGTGGGTTGGAAAAAAGACCCAATAGTGCGATGGATAAGAGTAGTTGTTTTTTGTTCATAGAAGATACTCCTTGTGATGAGGTAATTATTATTATTACGTTAAAATACCAAAAGAACATTGTCATTAAAATTTAAAACAAGCTTTCGTATTTGTTGGATTTTTGTATATTTTTGGGGTCATCACTTTTGTAAACTAATTTTTAGGTTGCATTAATGAATCAATATTGTGATTGGTATTCATAAAAATATTTCATGTTTTTCACCAATATGCTTACTTGAATGATAGTAACTTAAGTTACTATAATAGCCATTCTAAAAATGTTAAGGATTGTAATGTCCAACTGCTCACACATTTCACTTGAACAAATGCAAAAATCCATTGATAACCTCTCTGAAAACATAGATCAATTTTGTGATCGAGGTTTATTAACTTTGCGTATGTTTCAATATATTCCACCGCGATTGCGAACTTTTTTTAGCCATTATTTACATGAAAATGGGCTTAATGAATCAACGTGGTATGCCTTAATGGTGATATATGCCAGTCCAAATAAGCAAACCACGCCCTCTCGTATGAGTGAAATTTTGGATTTAACGCGCACCAGTGCGACAAGACTGTCTGATGAATTGGTCACCAAAGGTTGGGTGGCACGTGAGCATTGTGAAGCAGATAGACGACAAGTGATATTGAGTTTGACCCCATCTGGACAAGAATTGATTCACATTATGGTGCCGATTTTAAGTGCGGCACGGTCACGGTTGTTGCACAACTTCAGTGATGCTGAAATTGAGAACTTGGATGGGTTAATGCGCAAGCTACTGGAAAATGTAGATGATGAAAATGCGCGGTTATTGGCTCAGGAGAAAAAATAAAATGCATCCTTCTAAACAAACACTGCATCGACTGGTTGTGTCTGTGGGATTGGCATTGACTTTGGGTGCTTGTGCACAAATGGATACTGGCAAACGACCATTGAGCACCTTGAGTGCTGTTGATTTGCAATTGCCAATAACACACCAAACCACCCGTATTCATCCTCTTTTTTGGCATGATCTAAACGATGTTCAGCTCAATCGTTTATTGGACAGTGCTGTGCGTCAAGCGCCTTCTTTGACGTTGGCGTTGGCGAAAATAGATGAGGCTGATGCACAGTATGGCCGTGCACGTTCTGGTTTAGGCCCCAGTATTGATGCCAAAGCGGGTTATTCTCGACAACGCTATTCAGAAAACACCAGCCAAGGTCAAATGCAAAAGCAACGCACGGGTTCTGATTATGCCAGCAACAGTGATTTGGGTTTGAATTTGGCTTGGGATTTGGATGTTTGGGGTAAACATCGCCAAGACATCAATGCGGTTATGGGAGAGCGCTTAGCCAGAAAAATGGAATGGGAGCAAAGCCGTCTATTACTCATTGACAGTGTGTTTTCGCATTACAATCAATGGCAGTTGCTGGCACAAGAAAAATACATGCTAACGCAGCGCATCACCGTGCAGCAGAAAATTAACCAAATTGAAAGTCAGCAAATTAAAGCAGGCATTGCTGCACCTGCAAGTCAATATGAAACGCAGTTGCGCATTAATCAATTGCAAACAGAGCAGTCAAATTTATCCATTCAACAAATTGCCCATGAACAAGCACTGGCAGCATTGGTGGGCGAGAGCGTGCAGAAAATGGCTTTGCACACGGTTCCTTATACAGGTCGAGTACCTGCATTGACCGTGGCACAGTTAGACAGTGGTCTTTTGGCGGCACGCCCTGATATTGCGACACAACAAGCGCTATTAATGGCACAAAGTGCCCGTATCGAATCAGCCAAGGCTGAGTTTTATCCACAAGTCAAAATTCAAACCATGGCAGGGTATTCAGCAATTGATTTGGCTGATTTATTCAAACCCAGCTCCTTGGTCTTGGGTTTTGTACCTGCAGTGACTTTGCCTGTGTTTCATTCAGGGCAATTGCGATCACAATTGCACCAACGTCAAGCGCAGTATGATCAATTGATTGCAATGTATAACCAAACAGTTTTGAACGCTGTACGCGATGCAGCGACCGCAATGGGACAACACCAAGCCTATGGTGTGGTGTGGAATCAGCAAAAACAAGCTTTGGCGATTCAAACCAAGCGCTTATCCAGTCAAGTAAAAAGGCAGCAAGCGGGATTGGGCAGTGCTTTGCCTATTTTGTATGAACAAGATCAACAATTGTCGCTGGGCTTGCAGGCATTGCAAAGTGAAGCAGGACTTCGCCAAACATGGATGAATCTTCATCTGCAGTTTGGTGGGGGTGCCCAATTAACGAATGAATAACAGTCAATAACAAACAACACATTAACATCAGGAAAAGCACATGAGTGAACTAACCCAAGATGATGCAGTAAAAGAAGCGAATACCCCTCAAGCCAGTAAACCAAAAATGCCCAAAAGCCGTAAAAAAGGCTTGTTATTGGCAAGTTTATTTTTTGTCGGGGTGGCAGTGATTTGGGCCATTTTGTATTTGGTGTTTTGGCAACATGAAGAAGAAACCGATGATGCGTATGTGAGTGGTAATCTCATTCAAGTGACACCACAAATGACAGGCACGGTTAGTGAAGTCAAAGTCGAAGACACCGATATTGTCAAAGCAGGGCAAACAGTGGTGGTGTTGGATGATGCCGATGCCAAATTGGCATTGGACAGGGCACAAAACCATTTAATCAATACTATTCGTTCTTTGGATGGTCAAAGTGCCAATTTAAAGCAAGCCAGCGCTGATATTCAGTTGCAAAAAGCAACTTTGGCAAAAGCGCAGTTGGATTGGCAGCGCCGTGCGAGCTTACAAGGAACCGATGCCATTTCAGCAGAAGAAATTAGCCATGCCAAAGCAGCCGTGGACAGTAGCCAAGCCGCTGTGGCAGCAGCAGAAGCCAAAGCAAGCGCTATCCGTGCGATCTTGGGTCATGAAGACATGAAAGACAAACCCGAAGTCAAAAATGCCATTACCCAGTTTAAAGATGCTTGGTTAAACGTGCAGCGCATGACATTAAAAGCACCAGAAGCAGGACAAATTGCGCGTCGCAATGTACAAGTGGGGCAAAAAATTGGTGTGGGCTCGCCTTTGATGGCGGTGGTGCCTTTACACAATTTGTGGGTGGATGCCAACTTTAAAGAAGTGCAAATTGCCAAAATGCGCATTGGTCAGCCTGTCATGCTAACTGCCGATGTATACGGCTCAAAAGTGGTTTACCACGGGAAAGTACAAGGTTTATCTGCTGGCACAGGCAGTGCTTTTTCATTGCTGCCAGCACAAAATGCCACTGGTAACTGGATTAAAGTGGTACAGCGTGTGCCTGTTCGCATTGCGCTTAATAAGGACGAATTGAACAAAAATCCACTTCGCATTGGTTTATCAATGAAAGTCACTGTGGATACGCAAAACCAACAAGGCCCGAGTGTGGCATCTATCCCGACCACGTCACGCAATGAAAAAGCCGCTTCATTAACACCGAATATGGGTGAAGCAGACCAATTGGTGGCGGATATTTTGCAACAATACGCTGCGAAATAATAAGGAGGTCGATATGGCTCATTCGCCTTTATCTGGTTCTTCTTTGGTCAAAGTGACTTTGGCTTTGTCCTTGGCTGTTTTTATGCAAGTTTTGGACAGCACCATTGCCAATGTGGCATTGCCAACTATTGCTGGTAATTTGGGTACGGCAACAGCACAAGGCACATGGGTGATTACATCTTTTGCGGTGGCCAATGCCATTTCTGTGCCGTTGACGGGTTGGTTAGCCAAGCGTTTTGGTGAGGTGCGGGTTTTTATGGCATCGACTTTGCTATTTGTTTTGGCTTCGTGGTTGTGTGGTATTGCACCGAGTTTGGAATTTTTGATTGCTGCTCGTGTGATGCAAGGCGCAGTGGCTGGACCCATGATTCCATTGTCACAAAGCTTATTGTTATCAAGTTATCCCCCTGAAAAACGAGGCATGGCTTTGGCTTTGTGGTCGATGACCATTATTGTGGCACCGATTTTTGGGCCAATTCTGGGCGGGATTATTTCTGATAATTGGCACTGGGGTTGGATTTTCTTTATCAATATCCCGATTGGCGCATTTGTGCTGTGGTTGGGTTATGGAGAATTGAAAAAACGCGAAACCCAAACCAGTGAATTGCCAATTGATAAAATGGGCTTGGCGCTTTTGGTGGTGGGTGTTGGTGCTTTGCAAATGATGCTTGACCGTGGTAAAGAGCTGGATTGGTTTGAATCCACTGAGATTGTGGTTTTGGCTTTGGTGGCTGTGGTGGCGTTAAGCTACCTTGTGATTTGGGAATTAACGGAAAAACACCCGATTGTGGATTTGAGCTTGTTTAAAAATCGCAATTTTACCATTGGCGTGATTACCTTGAGTTTGTCGTTCATGGTTTACATGGGCACGATTGTGTTGCTGCCCATGGTGTTGCAAACACAGATGGGTTATACCGCTACTTGGGCAGGCTTGGCAGCGGCACCGATTGGTTTATTTCCTGTGCTGATTTCGCCGATTATTGGTAAATACAGCAATCGCTTGGACATGCGTTGGCTAGTGACGGTGAGTTTTACTGTGTTTGCGGTGTGCTTTTTTTGGCGCAGCCACTTTAATACGCAAATGTCGTTTTGGGATGTGTTTTGGCCGCAGTTGTTGCAAGGCATAGGCTTGTCGATGTTCTTCTTGCCATTGACCAATATCACTTTGTCTGGCATGCAGCCACATCAATTGGCAAGTGCTTCTAGTTTGTCGAATTTTGTGCGCATTTTGTTTGGTGGTATTGGTACATCTATTTCCACTACCATGTGGGAGCGACGCAGTGCGTTACACCATGCACAATTAACTGAGCACATTAGCACATACGATGCCAACAGCCAATCGTGGTTTTCTCAAATGAGTCACATGGGTTTTTCGGACATGCAGTCGCTTGTTTTGACCAATCAAACCATTAACCAACAAGCATCCATTATGGGTTCGAATGAAGTATTTTATGGTGCAGGTGTTTTGTTATTGGGGTTGATTATTGTCGTTTGGTTTTCTAAACCTTTAAATAAGGCAGTCTAAAGCCTTGGGAGGTTTATGTGTTTTTCGCACATGAAATTTGTTTGAATGAACCACCAATAAAAAAGCACATCGTATTCGGTGTGCTTTTTTTATGGCTTGTTTTATGTTGTGATTTAATTTAAATGCAATAGCAAATCCCTAAAGGCATTGGGGTCTTTGGTGAAGGTTAAGTCACCTTCTGGTGGGAAATAAAAATCTTCCAAGCGAGAAACCCAAAAGCGCAAGATAGCGGCTTTTTGTGCCCAAGAAAAAGCATTGAGCTCATCTTCATTCAGTTGGCGAATACTGTTATAACCTGCTAAGAAAGCTGCTTGTAGTGCAGGGTTAATGGTATTGTCGCTATTGCGGGCCCAGTCGTTCACAGCAATGGCAATGTCGTAGACAAATGCGCCGTGGCAAGCATAATAAAAATCAATCAAGCCTGCGACATCATCACCCGACAGTAAAACATTGTCTTTGAATAAATCGGCGTGAATCAAACCGTGTGGTAAATGGCTGGTGTTTTGTTCAGCCACTTCGATAATCGTGTCTTTTAGCAATTTTGCTTCTGGGGTAGGCATATGGGCTTCAACTCGAGCCGCAGTTTTTTGCCACCAATCTTGGTAGCGAGGATTGTCCATGCGCAAGTCAATGGATTGGCTAGCAATGTGCATTTTGGCCATCATGGCACCTACAGAAAAGCATTGTGCTTCGTTGGGTGACTCTGTGTCTTTGCCATGCAAACAGCTGACCAAGCAAGCAGGTTTACCTGATAATACACCAGACAAATGCCCATCGGTGCGCATTTGCGGAGCAGGGCAGGCAACACCAGCATTGCTCATGGCACGCATAAGTTCCAAGAAAAAAGGCAGTTCTTCTGAATGCAAAGTTTCAAAAATAGTCAGAATATAGCGATCTGTCGTGGTGGTGACAAAATAATTGGTATTGGTAATGCCTTGGGCAATGCCTTTGAGTTCAACCAAGTCGCCCAATTGGTAATGGGACAGAAAGTCTTGCATCTGCGCTTCGGTCACGCTTGTGTACACTGACATAAATGAATCCTCACAAATTTATCGCATCATACCAAAAAAAAACCACCTGCGCCGATTTGGCAGGTGGTTTTATTGATTATTGCCGTTTTACTTAAGCATCTTGGCTAAGGTTAACCGATTCCAAAGGCACTTTTTTGGTCTTGTAACGCAGTTTATGGTAAAAGAAGAATACCAAGAAAATGGGGATGCCCATGTAAGTCACCAAGAAGCGATTCCAATCAAAATCACCTTCAATCAATAAAGCGGTATCTTGACCAATAATCACGAGTAAACACAAGGCAAAAGCAAAAATGGGACCAAATGGGAACCACTTGGCTCGGTAACGCAATTGGCTCAAATCTCGGCCTTGAACCAAAAAAGCACGGCGAAAACGGTAATGGCTAATGGCAATGCCCAACCATGCAATAAAGCCTGTTAAACCCGATGCTGCTAGCACATACTGATAAGCCCGATCACTTGATAATTGCAATAAGAACACCATTGCGACCACTATCGTGGTGGCGATTAAAGAGATAATTGGCGTACCATTGGCATTGACTTTGCCAAAAATAGGGTAGGCCAATTTGTCTTTTGCCATGGCATATAGCATGCGAGTTGAGGCATACATGCCTGAATTGCCTGCTGATAAAATGGATGTCAAAATAACGGCATTCATCACGGCAGCGGCAAACAAGAAGCCCGCTTTTTCAAATACCAAGGTAAATGGTGATTTGGAAATCTCATTCACATCGCCGCCCAATAAAGCAGGGTCGGTATAGGGAATCAATAAACCAATAATCAAGATAGCCAAAATGTAAAAAATCAAAATACGCCAAAAGACTTTCTTAATGGCTTGTGGAATGCTTTTTTCAGGATTTTCTGATTCGCCCGCAGCAACGCCAATTAACTCGGTACCTTGGAATGAGAAGCCTGCAATTAAGAAGACACCCAATGCCATGAGAAATTGGTTGGCGGTGTTATTGCCCAAGAATGGGGCATCACCAACGGTAAAGTTTTTCAAACCAATGTATTCACCCCCAACAATGCCGAAGATGGTTAGCACACCAATAATCAAGAAGATAATGACGGTGACCACTTTGATAATGGCAAACCAATACTCAGATTCACCATACGCCCTAACCGATAAACTATTGAGCGCAACAATGGCAGCTAAAAATAACAAGCTCCAACCCCATGCCGGTAAGAATTCCATCGGTGCCCAATAGTGGATCACAATGGAGGCAATGGAAATGTCAGCAGCCACGGTAATTACCCAGTTAAACCAATAATTCCACCCCAAAGCAAAACCCAATGATGGGTCCACGAAGCGAGTGGCGTAGGTACTGAATGCCCCTGATGTGGGTAAGAATGTTGCCATTTCGCCCAATGAAGTCATTAGGAAATAAACCATAATGCCAATGGCGGCATACGCTGCCAAAGCACCACCGGGGCCTGCGTCATGAATAGCAGAGCCACTGGCCATAAATAAGCCTGTACCAATACAACCACCAATGGCAATCATGGATAAATGGCGGACTTTTAATCGGCGCTGTACTTGATTCGACCCTGTTGAACTTGGCGAGTTTGAAGAATGCATAACTCAATCTTTCTTAGTCAAAACTATCGCAAATCTGGCAATAATAACAAATTTCAATCGACTACGTGGCTTCTCGTGCTAAAAAGTTGTTGTGACTGCAATGTTTTTGTTTGTTTTCTCTATTTCTGGCTATGTAGCAATTTGTTAATTGTTATTAATTAGTGTTTGATTATTAATAGTAAAGTTAATGGGTAAGTGGATTGCTACTTGTTTAAAAGGTGCACCTTTCGCTATGATTACAACTTATCTAAAAAATGAAAGCAAATAAAAAGTGAGCACTGATATTGATTTGGTTTTGCCTGTTCCCTCTTTCGAAGCCAAAATTTGTGCACCTGCAAATTTAAATGAAACAATAGTTTCGCTTGGTAAACCATTGGTTTTTACCAATGGTTGCTTTGATATTTTGCATCGTGGACATGTAACATATTTGTCACAGGCTCGTGCATTGGGAGCGAGTTTGGTGCTTGCTTTAAATACGGATGCTTCTGTTCGTCGATTGGGTAAGGGAGCTGATAGACCCATTAACTCACTTGAAAATCGCATGGCAGTGGTGGCTGCTTTATCATGTGTTGATGTGGTGACTTGGTTTGATGAAGATACACCGCTGGATTTAATTGAACGCATTCAACCCAATATTTTGGTTAAAGGCGGCGATTGGGCACCAGAAAATATTGTTGGTGCCAAAGAAACATGGGCTCGAGGAGGACAAGTGGTGTCAATTCCTTTTTTACACCAAACCTCGACCACGCAAACATTGGCGAAAATTCGACAAGGTGATTAATGGATGGTGAATGATAAGACCCATGCTCTACTAGCAGCCTTGGCTGATGGTCAGCCACATACTATCCAACAATTGTTGTTGGATTTTGGCGTTTCTTTGTCAATGCTCAATGGTATTCGGCAGACCCTACCTGTATATTGGCAACCTTATTTTCGTCAACAAGGTGGTTGTTGGCAGCTTAAACGCTTAAATACAGTCATGCACCAAGCGGATCCATTTTGGCAGCAACAAAAGAGCTCATTTTTGATTACTGTGTTGCCAAGGTGTTCGTCTACCAATGACTATTTAAAAACACGAGTCGGTGTTGAGCCTGTGCATCAGCAAGTGGTGATAGCCAATGAGCAAACAGCGGGAAGAGGGCGACAAGGTCGCGTGTGGCAAAGCAAGTTAGGTGATTGCCTGACCTTTAGCTTGGCATGGGTGTTTAAACAAAAACAATCCCAATTGGGGGCATTGGCTTTGGTGGTGGCATTGGCGATTCATGAAACCTTGCAAAAACACCAAGTCACCAGCCAAATTAAATGGCCCAATGATATTGTATTGGGTCAACACAAAATGGGTGGTATTTTAATTGAAAGCAAAAAAGAAGCACATGGCACTGCTTTGGTGGTGGGCATTGGTTTGAATTTTGCTTTGCCAACAGATATTGAACAAGACAGCACTTCGGTTTGGGCTGACAATGAGGCGTGTATTTGCAAAGTGTGGCTGGTGGATTTATTGCAAAAAATTGAAACTGATTTTACGCTGTTTGAGCAAGTTGGTTTTACCCCTTTTATTGATCGCTACCATGCAGCACATCGAGATATTGGGCAAGAAGTAGGTTTGTATCGCCAAGGTGAACTATTTACCACTGGGCGTGTTATGGGTGTTGATACCGATGGGGCATTGATTTTGCAAAATGCAAAAGGTGTTGAGAAAGTCGTGAGTGGTGAAGTGAGTTTAAGGGTAAAGGGCCATAAGATGCCGATGCCAAAAAATAACAAGAATGATAAAGACAAAGGCATGGCTAAAAATTTATTATTGGATGCGGGTAACAGTCAATTAAAGTGGGCTTTGGTGCAACAAGGTGAGATTATTGATACAGGCAAAGCACCCTATAGTCGATTAGAAGGATTAACTGAATTTTTTCAAGCACATGATGGTATCGTGAAGATAGTAGGTTGTGCTGTTTGTGGTACACAAAAAATCCAAGCAGTAGAAGAGCATTTACCAATGACAATTACATGGTTAAACTCTATGCCTAAGGGATTGGGCATTATTAATCATTATATTAAGCCAGAGGAACATGGGGCTGATCGTTGGTTTAATGTATTGGGCAGTCGCCGTTTTACCAAAGATGCATGTGTGGTGGTCAGTTGTGGAACAGCCATTACCATTGATGCCTTAACTGAACAAAACCATTATTTGGGTGGCAGTATCATGCCAGGCTTTAATCTCATGAAAGAAGCCATGGCGTTAAAAACGGCCAATCTAAATCAACCTGTTGGTCGAGCATATCCATTTGCTACATCAACAGCCAATGCCATTGCCAGTGGTATGTTGGATGCAGCATGCGGTGCAATTTTGTTGATGCACCAGCGATTAAAAGAAAAAACATTGGAAGGGAAAACAGTGAAAGTATTGTTAACGGGCGGGGGCGCTAAAAAAATTGAAGTGCATTTGTCGGCAGCATTTGCCAAAGATGCTCAGGTACAAATTGTGGATAATTTGGTGATTTATGGCCTTTTGAATTGGATTGAACAATCATGAAATGGCTTTTTGCAATCCTAGTGATGTTGAACATTATTGTTTTTGCCAATGTGGTCACCAAAAAAATGCAGCAAGCAGATGCAGGAAAAGAAGTGGTGATGGTAAAAGAAACCCCCACGACAGACAGTAAAGACGAAACCGTTGATTGGACGATTGAAGACAATGGTGGCATTACTGAAGCTAGCACCATTGAAACCAAAGCAGTGACCCATAAAAAAGTGGTTAAAGAAACTGAAAAAACAGACAAAAAAACGGCTAAAGAAACGGAAGATGATAGAAAAGAGGCACGCAGATTGGCATCGTGTACCGCTTCTGTGACCTTGCCTGAAGATGCTTATCATCGTTTAAAAGGCATGTTAAATCGCTGGCCCAATGCTGCCAATAAAGTGGTGGGCAAAAATGAAAATGCGGATGCAATGGGTCGTCAATATCATGTGGTGTTTGCCAGCAATGGCGATGCCAATGAAGCGGCGATGGAAGCGATTAGTAAAGGATTTAAAGCGCAGTCTACTGGCAATATTGTTACGCTGGGTATTTTTAAAGAACGATCACATGCTGAGCAATTACAAAACCGTGCTCGTTCAGCAGGCTATCCCCAAGCGAATGTGGTCGAAAGAAGTGCAGGCAGTGGTGGGCAAAATCTGACGTCTGTTAAATACCAAGTTTTATTCTTACAAGTAGATGATGCTGCGGCCAAAGACATTGCTCAAATCGTTCAGCCTTATTCTAAGCTGGCACGAGGTGAGTGTAAGCGTTAAAAAAAGCAGGCTTGTCCTGCTTTTTTTGCGGGAATGTTTTTTGCTTACTGGATGGGTATGAAACAACACCCCCATTTTTCGTGGTTAAAATTGCGATATCAAGGTGCAGTATTGCGACAGTCTAAAAGGTGATGGTGAGTTTAAAATAAGGTAGAAACTGTGCATAAATGAAACTCATGATAGCAATAGTCGCAATTGTGCGGCTTTTGCTTACCAAGTTTGGGGGTAAATGCTACACTTGTCGCCATTCTTTAGTTTATCCATTTCATGAGGTCAGCGCAGCCTATGTCACCTGCCAATGTCAGCCAAGCCCAAGACGTTTTATTGGGCAATAATCACATTAGTGAGCAAACCATTAATCAAACCTTGCAATTAATTGGCGTGCACGATGTGGATTATGCCGATTTGTATTTTCAATACACGGCATTTGAAAGCTGGCACTTAGAAGAAGGTGTGGTGAAATCAGGTAGCTTTAATATCGACCAAGGTGTGGGTGTTCGTGCGGTGAGCCATGATAAAACGGCTTTTGCATACGCTGATGCCATTAGTGAACAAAGTTTAAGGCAAGCCGCCTTAGCCGTTCGTTCTATTGCGCAAGCCAAAAACGATAATGCCCAAGTGCCACAAGCGGTGATTCAAAAACCACATCAACTGTACCCTGCCATTAATCCCATTCAAAGTTTGGCTGCTGCTGACAAAGTTGCGCTATTAAATCGCATTGAGCAATTGGCCAAAGCGGCTGATCCTCGTGTGGTGCAAGTGATGGCTGGGTTAACGTGTGAACAAGATTATGTGTTTATCACCCGTTTGGATGGCAAGCAAAGTGGTGATGTTCGTCCCTTGGTACGCTTATCTGTCACCGTGATTGTTGAGCACAATGGTCGCCGTGAGCAAGGCAGTTGTGGTGGTGGTGGTCGATTTGATTTGGCGTATTTTGATGATGATAAATGCCAAGCATTTGTCCAAACAGCCGTTAAGCAAGCCATGGTTAATTTGGAGGCTAGACCTGCGCCTGCGGGTGCCATGCCAGTTGTTTTGGGCAGTGGTTGGCCAGGCGTTTTGTTGCATGAAGCTGTGGGTCATGGTTTAGAAGGTGATTTTAACCGCAAGGGCACCAGTGTTTTTGCGGACATGATGGGCAAGCGAATTGCTGCCAAAGGCGTTACCGTGGTGGACCAAGGTGATATTGCCAATCGTCGTGGCTCATTGAATGTGGATGATGAGGGTAATTTAACCCAAGCCAATGTATTAATCGAAGATGGTATTTTGTCTGGTTATTTACAAGATGAAATGAATGCTCGATTAATGAACATGCCTGTGACGGGTAATGGTCGTCGTGAAAGCTATGCGTCAACACCCATGCCACGCATGACCAATACCTTTATGCAAAATGGTCAGCATGATCCAGAAGAAATTATTGCTTCTGTGGACAAGGGCATTTATGCCATTAATTTTGGTGGTGGGCAAGTTGACATCACCAGTGGCAAGTTCGTTTTCAGTGCATCTGAAGCGTGGTTAATCGAAGATGGTAAATTGCAATACCCTGTGAAAGGTGCCACGATTATTGGCAATGGCCCTGAGGTATTGAAACATGTCAGCATGATTGGCAATGACATGGCTTTGGATACTGGAGTTGGTGTTTGTGGTAAAGAAGGACAAAGTGTTCCAGTGGGTGTGGGACAACCCACTTTGCGAATTGATGCAGGATTAACCGTGGGTGGTAGCCAAGCCTAAAATGAATGTTGTGGTAAAAACATCAGCCTGTTGCTTTTAAGTAACAGGCTTTTTTTTGATGGTGCTTAGGCTTAAAGGGACTAAAAACGAATATATTCACTGCAAACGAATATTTTTATGATCACTTTTGTTGTTTTGTGAGTTTTTTTAATAATAATGTGCGTTTGTGGTGTTGTTAAATGAGTTTATTAATCTTTTATGACAAATTTTGTGTTTTTTGTATTAAATAACGAAAATAGTGGTTGACCTCCAACATGAAGATAGGCATAATGTGAAGCGTTAGGTGGTTGCAATGACTGCTTAACAGTTTCTCCTCTATTTCTCCTTTGTAGACTTGGCGCACATTTTTTGAGATGTGCGCATTTTTTTTGTTCTATATCAATGCACTCCTTACAAATATTAACTTATGTATGAAATTTGTTAAAATATTATGTGTTTTCATTAACCTGGCAGTGTAATCCCATGTGGCATTTATTCAATAGAGTGAAGGCTTTAAATATTTGCGAATATGTTCTTTTTTGTTTTATTAAAACACCATAATATCAACATGTTATGATTTTTGTGATGAGGGGTACGACACTTTTCTTGTCAAAATTTCTACATTTTGGGTTTATTTGAAAAAAAATGAACAAAAGTAGTTGACCTTTGGTTTTAAGATGGGCATAATGTGAAGCGTTAGGTAGTTGCAATGACTGCTTAACAGTTTCTCCTCTATTTCTCCTTTGTAGACTTGGCGCGTATTCGATTGAATATGCGCATTTTTTTTGCCTTTTTTTGGTATTTTTTTGTTTTTTCGCCTTTGTTGCTCATTTGCTATTCATTCTCATGGTTGTTGTGGCTTGGTTTAGGCATGACTATGTTCAGTTGTCACATTTTTTCCACAGGCTATTGGCAGATGAAGTGAAGTGTATTTTTTTTGATTTTGAAAGTACAGTGCTTTCAGGAATATGCTGGTGTGGCAAAGAGCATGAGTAAGAATAAGCAAGGTCAGTTATTATTGTTAAGCCCAATGCGCTAAGATAAAGACAATCATGGGGGCATCGTTTACTTTTAAATTTGCTAGATACGATCGAACCCAATACCGTAACGGATTGGGTGATGGTGTTTTCAATGGTTTATGTGACACAAGCGTCTAGTCATGGGTGAACGAGCGTGCTCTATAGGCTCCTCTCGGATTCAATGATTTTCTAAAAATGCTTGTTGCAATCGGTGACAATCAACATCCAAAACATGGTGTAAATAGTGATCCATGCTGTGGTAGTGGGTTTGGATGGTGTGAAAAGCATGTTGTAAAAAATCTGTTTTCACCATGAGTAAAGTATCAATAATCGCCAACTGTGTGGGATTGGGGTTGGGGAAATATTGCAATACGGCTTTTTTGGTGAGATTTTGGTATTGATTGCTTAATAGGTAGTCTTGCATGATGGTTGTTTGGTTCATGCC
>JASLDB010000253.1 GCA_030151665.1 Neisseriaceae bacterium | reverse complement strand
AAGCATAAGAAAGCAGTACACTGACAAGACAAGCCATCATGCTGGTTTTTAATAATCCCCATCCTTTGGGGCGAATATAGTGCCTGATAAGGCATAAAATCAATATACTCAATAATATTGAAAATTCAAGCATTTTATTGTGTCCAGACATGAGAGAAAGAGAAAGGTTTACTTAATTGTATGTCATTTTTGAGAATTGAAGTATTAAAGAAAAGATGTACATTTAAATGTTGGCATACATTTGACAATAAAATCATTCTTGGCTTTAATAACGATCACACAAGGTCACAAAAGATTTTTACCATGAAAATGATGATTAGAATTCTGCAAATTATCTTTCTGTCTTCTTTATTAATGAGTTGTACCGTTAAGGCAATTGTTGCTAAAGAAGAGTTGGTTAAGCCGATTGAGCAAAAAGAGCTGATTCAGAATGCGCTGAAAAATGGGGATTGGTTGGTGATTCGGGGGGTTAAAGGGACGGATAATTTGATTGCTTCGACCACCAATATGCCATTTTCCCATGCGGCGGTTTATGATTTAGAACACCATGCAGTGATTGAATCGGACATGACGGGGGTGCATGTAACACCTTTTGAAAAATTCTTATCTTCGTCACATCGGGTAATGATCGTTAGACCCATGTGGGCCAGTGATGAAAATGCCAAGGTTGCGGTACAAAATGCAAGGGACATGATTGGTAAGAAATACAATTTTACTGGTTTGGTGGGGATTAATTTGCCAGAAAGTTATTATTGTACGCAAGTGGCCATTGAGTCGTACCGACCTTTCATTAAGGAGCAACCACCACAAAATCCGATTCCTAGGGTGATTTCACCAGGTCGGATGCACCATTGGGGTCGTGTGATTTACGATACGGGACCTTAATGGTGAAATAAGGCATTAACCCTGTTTCATTTGCTGACCCAGATATCAAGCACCGAATATAGAATTGGGTGCTTGATTTTTTTGGTATTGAAATCGTTGGGTTAGAGTTCGTTTCTAATGATTTGGGCGCCTGCACTTAAGGCTTGTAACTTGCCTCTAGCCACTTGGCGAGACAAAGGTGCCATGCCACAATTGGTAGATGGATATAGCTTGTCGGCATCGACAAATTGCAGGGCTTTTCGCAAGGTGTTGGCGACTTCTTCAGCCGTTTCGATGGTGTGGTTGGCAACATCGATGGCACCCACCATGACTTTTTTGCCTCGAATTAATTCAATCAAATCCATGGGTACATGTGAGTTATGGCATTCTAATGAAATAATATCAATGCTGGATTTTTGCAACTTTGGAAATGCCTCTTCATACTGGCGCCACTCTGAACCCAATGTTTTTTTCCAATCAGTATTGGCTTGAATACCATAACCATAACAAATGTGCACAGCTGTTTCACATTGAAGTCCTTCAACGGCACGCTCTATTGCAGCAACACCCCAATCATTGACTTCATCAAAGAATACATTGAAAGCTGGCTCGTCAAATTGAATAATGTTTACGCCAGCGGCTTCGAGTTCTTTGGCTTCTTGATTCAAAATTTTGGCAAATTCCCAAGCCAATTTTTCTCGGCTTTTGTAATGGCTATCATATAGCGTATCAATCATGGTCATGGGGCCAGGCAATGCCCATTTAATGGGTTGATTGGTGTGTTGGCGTAAGAATTTTGCGTCTTCGACAAATACGGATTTTTCTCGGCTAACAGCACCCACCACAGTCGGAACACTGGCTTCATATCGATTGCGAATCTTGACTGTTTCGCGTTTGGTAAAGTCGACTCCGGTGAGGTGTTCGATAAATGTGGTGACAAAATGTTGGCGGGTTTGTTCGCCATCACTGACAATATCAATGCCAGAATTTTGTTGTTCTTGCAGCGCCAATAGCAATGCATCCCGTTTGCCATCTACCAATTCATCATTGTGTAGTTTCCATGGCGACCACAGTTTTTCGGGTTCTGCTAACCAAGAAGGTTTGGGCAAGCTACCAGCAGTGGAAGTGGGTAATAATGTTTTCATCTTGTTTTTCCTTGTCTATTGATGAATTTAAAGTGCGCAATGCTTTGCCCAATTTTCCAAAACTGATTGATAAGGCTTGATAAAATGTGTTTCTGTAAATTGTCCTTGCTTTACCGCCAATTGACTGCGTTCTTCTCGATCGTAATCAATTTGTGTTAATGAGTGATTGGGGTTTTTCAAGCTGGGTTGATAGCATTTGCCTGCAGCACAGTTGGCATTGTAAATCTCTGGGCGATAAATTTTCTGGAAAGCTTCCATGGTACTGATGGTGCTCATTAATTCCAGATTGGTGTAATCGCTCAGTAAATCGCCACTGAAATAAAAGGCAAAAGGTGCAACGCTATTGGGCGGCATAAAATAGCGGACCTTTAAACCCATTTTGGCAAAATATTGGTCAGTTGGTGATGATTCATTTTGTAGGTATTCAACGCCCAAAATAGGGTGATGGTTTTCCGTGCGATGGTAGACTTTGCTACTGGCAACGCTCAGGCAGATAACGGGTTTTTTTTGGAAGCTTTGTTGGTAAGCATCTGAGTTAATAAAATCTTTGAAAATCTTGCCATGTAAGTCGCCAAAGTTAGCGGGAATGCTAAAGTTTTCTTGCCCTTTATTGTGCTCTAACAGCAAAACACTAAAATCATAATCACGAACATAAGATGAGAAGCTATTGCCCACAATGCCTTCGGTGCGTTGATTATTGCTGTGATCAACAATATTGGTTTTTAATAATTCAATGATGGGAAACGCCGCATCTTGGCTATCAATCTTCATGTCTACGGAAATGATTTCTAGCTCCACTGAATAACGATTGGCTTTTGGATTGTCCCAATGTGCCAAATCATTAAAGCGGTTATTAATCATGCTCAGTGTTTTGCGTAAGTTTTCTTGGCGGCTATCACCACGAGCCAAATTGGCAAAGTTGGTGGTTAAGCGAGTATTGTTGGCTGGATTATAATTCTCATCAAAGCGCAAGCTTCGAATGGCATAGTTAAATTGATGGCTCATCGGTGTGATTCCTATTCGGTATGTATTAAATTTTTCAATGATTCATTTATACCGAAATACCATTATGAATGAAAACGAATTTTCTTCACGCTATGATGAATTATATTTATGGTGAAGTGATGGTGTATTCTGAGTGCATGCAAGTGAGTAACTCATCTAACTTGGTTGGGTTATTTGGGAGAGCGCAATAAATGGTATTCAAGTCATGCCATGATTGGGTGTTTTTTAGGGCTTGAATTCTAAATTTTCCTATTTTATTGCTTGGATTCTTTTAAAGGCGGTCATGGTTTTCCATGATTTGCACCAGAAAATCAATTAAGGCTTTGACCTTTGGGGCACGGCGTATGTCAGGATGGGTTACCAAATATAAGGGGACGGTGGGGATGGATTCAGTGGGGATTTTGATTAACTCACCTTTTTGTACCATAAAATCTGGCAAAATAGCGATGCCCCATTTTTGCTTGGCTGCTTGGTACATGGTCATGATGTCATTGGTTTTAATCATGGCTTCACCCATGTTGGCATGGTTTTCCAACCATTTTTTTGGGGCTAGGTTAAAAAAATAGTCGGTAAACCCTATGAATTGTTGCTTAGCGGGTGGCTGACTTAAATAGGCTGGACTGGCATAAAGTGAATAATGAACATCGGCTATTTTTCTAGCAATCAGTTCTTGTTCGTTGGGTTTGAACATTCTTAAGGCAATATCGGCTTCTCCACGGAGCATATCAGCATTTTTGCTGTCTGCAATTAATGCTAAAGAGATATGGGGATATTGTTTTTTGAATGCATCTAGATAGGGCAAAATAAAATAATTGAGTAGATGTGGTGGGGCAGATAATTGAACTTCACCATGCAATGTACCATCTTTTAAGGTGCTTCTTTGCAAGGAGAGTATATTTTCTTCCAATATTTTTGCCTGTGTAAAAAAAGTTTGACCTTCATCTGTTAAAACCCAACCACGTGGTAAACGATCAAATAATTTCAATTGCAAAGATTTTTCTAGGTGCATGACTCGGCGAGAAACGGTTGAATGCTCAACCAATAGTTTTCGTGCCGCAGCCGACAATGAACCTTCTCTTGCCAATGTAATAAAAAAACGAATATCGTCCCATTGCATGGTTTTACCTGTTTATTTTTGCACAGATTCTGTGCTTTTTTGTGGAATTCTATTATTTATTGCACAGGTGTATTGTGTTTGTCAATCCAATAACAAAATGGTTTAACCATGCAAAAGATGAAAGCAGTGGGGTTTTATCGAGCATTGGCAGCAAACGATCCAGATTCGATGGTCGATGTACAGCTGCCAATACCCATACCCCATCCACACGAAATTTTGGTCAAAGTAGCGACAATATCGGTTAATCCTGCCGACTATCGCATTAGGCAGCGTAAAGAAGACAATGGTCAATTGGCCATTGCTGGGTGGGATATCGCTGGCACAGTGGTGGCCATTGGTGAAGATGCGGTCGGTTTTCAAATAGGCGATAAAGTTTTTTACGCTGGTGATGTCACCAAACCTGGTGGCAATAGTGAATACCATGTGGTGGATGCCCAATTGGTGGCACACAAGCCTAAAACATTGAGCATGGCACAATCAGCAGCCATACCACTGACTGCGATCACAGCTTGGGAAGTTCTTTTTGAGCATTTTAATTTTGATATCGAGCATGGTGCCAAGGGCAAAACATTATTGATTATTGGTGGAGCAGGTGGTGTTGGATCCATGCTGATTCAATTGGCTAAACAGATTCCAGATTTACAGGTGGTGGCAACAGCTTCTCGGGAAGCTTCTACGTTATGGTGTAGGCAGTTGGGGGCTGATAAGGTCATTAATCATCACCAAGATATTGTCATGCAATTGCAGCAGTTGGGTATTCAAACCGTGGATAAAGTATTGATCGCCAATGCACCAGATGCTTACTTTTCGATCTTGGCTGATATGGTTACCCCATTTGGTCAGATTTGTTCCTTGGTTCCATTTGAGCATCCGCAAAATCTAAATGCACTCATGGCCAAAAGCCTGTCCTTTATTTGGGCATTTATGTTTACTCGCACCATGTATCAAACACAAGATGTGGCCAAGCAAGGGGAAATATTAGCGCAGATTGCTACTTTATTGGACAAAGGGCATGTGGTTTCAACAGCGACGCAAGATTTTGGTGTGATTAATGCCGCCAATTTACGCCGTGCTCATGCGTATTTAGAAAGTGGTCAAGCCATTGGCAAATTGACTTTAACGGGTTTTGAAACCCAATGATTCATGATGAAGGAAAAAAAGATGGGTAATGCTACAGAAGTGGTACAACAATTTTTAGGCTATGTTTTTTCAGGTGAAATGGATAAGGCATTAGCACTCACGACAGATGAAACCCAATATATTTCAACAAGGCCTGTCAGCAGCCCCCATATGCCTGTTTATGGAACCCATATTGGCTATGCTGGTGCAAAAGTTTTTTTTGCTGAATTTGCCAAGATGTTA
>JASLDB010000070.1 GCA_030151665.1 Neisseriaceae bacterium | reverse complement strand
GCAATGTATTCAGGTAATTGCCAAGATTGCATGGTCATCCTCTTTCAATTGACACAACAAAAAGGCGGATTTTGGCCCACCTTTTCCATGTAAAAAGAGATACTACCACAATTTTTCTCACCTAGCAGCAACTTAATCTGTGCTGCTTTGGTGTTTAAATACATTTGTTTTTGCAGCAATATACCATGGTAATAAGCTCAAACAACCTCTACAGATGCTTATTATTTTACACCTGTCCAATCAATCCAACCGAATACTGACGTTAATAAGATAATGCCACCAAAAATAACGCGGTACCAAGCAAACGGTACGTAGTTCTTTGTTGCTAAAAATTTCAACAACGCACGCACAGCAAATAAACCACTGACAAATGCAGCCACAAAACCAATTGAAATCGTAGCGATGTCTTGCATGCTAAATAAATCACGGTATTTTAAGATTTGATAACCTGTCGCTGCAATCATGACTGGCACTGCCAAGAAAAATGAAAACTCTGTCGCCACTTTGCGATCTAGGCCACCTAGCATGCCACCAATAATTGTACTACCAGAACGTGAAGTCCCTGGAATCAAGGCCAAAACTTGTGCACACCCCACAAGCAATGCATCTTTGACTGTCATGTCATCGACAGAAGTCACACGAGGTTTAACTTGAGTCTGCCGTTTTTCTGCCCAAAAAATAATCAAACCACCAATGACCAATGCTGTTGCAACAGAAACAGGATTAAACAAATAGTGTTTAATAACCTTACTAAATAACAAACCAATTACCGCAGCAGGCATAAATGCAATGGCCAAATTCAAAACAAAACGATTCACCAACCGATCTTTACCAATATGGGTGATAACATGGGTGAATTTTTGTCGATATTCATACACCACAGCCAATACTGCGCCCAATTGAATCGCAATTTCAAACACCTGCTCGGTGCTTTTAAAATTCAACAAATCACCAGCAACAATCAAGTGGCCTGTACTAGAAATAGGCAAAAATTCTGTAATGCCTTCAACAACGCCCAAAACCAATGCTTTGAGTAACAATAGAATATCCATTATGCTTTTCCATACAAAATCAGGTAGCCTAAGCTACCTGATGATTGTGACAATTTAAACCTTATTTATTGGCTTGCAATGCAGCGGCTGCACCACGACTACCTGCTGATTTCACAGGTGCTGGTTTGGGCATATTGCGTTCTTGACGCACTTTGTCTACCAATGCATCAATAATGGGCATTGATTGGTTAAAATCTTTCATCAATACCTTGTATTTACCACCAACAATAACCATGGGTGTGGCTTCAACATTGTACTCTTTGGTTAACTTTTGCATGGCTTCTGCATCTGCCTTGGCTGCAAAAGAGTCATAAGCTGAAATCAATTTTTTACCATCAAAGATTTGTTGGCTAGCAGCCCATTTTTTCAACTGCATCTCATCACCCAAGTTGATTTTTTGATCAAACATGGCACTGAAAATCGCAGGATTGGCTTTGTTTTTCAAACCTGTGCTATTGACAGCAGATGCCAAACGAGCAAACGTCATCATGTTAGGCTCCCATACCACATGCACTGGACGATAATACGTATCGCTAGCGAAAGTACGAACATGTTGACGCAAAATTGGGTCTAATTTTTTGCAGTGGATACAAAAATAGCCAAAAAATTCCAATACTTCAACTTTATTGCTTTGTGCTTGTTGGTGTACTTGCGGTAATTTCTCATAGTCACGGCCTTCAACAATTTGCGCTTGTGCCATACCAAAACCACTTGCTAAAGCTGCTGCTGCAATCCACTTTTCAATACGCATAAGTTAAATCCTTCGTTTCTTTATTTATTTGGATACTGGTAAATAATCAATACCATTGCTGCGCAAATTTTTAGCAACAATGGCGGCTTGAGCCTCAGTAACGGGCATGGTTTTCACTCTATACACCGTTTTACCTTGACCCACTTGTGCTTTCTCAATCTTGGCATCTATACCCAACATCACCAATTGTGCACGTTGAGCATCTGCAGTCTCTTCTTTAGCATAAGAACCCACTTGGTATACAACATTTTTACTTGTTTTTACTGCAGGAGATTGTTCTTTCTTGGCTTTTGCTTGTGCTTTCTCCAAACTACCACTGTTTAAAATATCTTCTGGGGATACTTTAATGGGCTTATCGACATTCTTTTTACCAGCATCATCCTTGTGTTCTTTTGGGATAATTTTAGGCTGTGTTGGTTCGACTTTAACCACAGGCGGTGGCGATGTGTCTTCACCTTCATCGACTACACCACTGCCATCTGTTGATCCATCTGTATTTTGATTGCTGGCTGATGATTCTGTATTCAATCCTGGTGGGTTTAAAATATCAGGCTCACGTATTTGTTCTGGTTTGGCAGGTTCTTGGTGTTGAAATGTGGTTTTATTATTGTTCAAGAACCACAATAAACCAGCGACAACGACCACAGCCAAGACCAAGCCGATTAAAATACCGCTAAAAGTCTTACCTGCTTGTTGATTTTTATTCTTCATGATGATGCTTTTATCTAATTAAAATTACAACAGCTTATTTTAACAAACTCGGCCACATTAGCCAGCTTTATTTACAATCGCCCGCCGAAAAGCAATGGCTTGCTGTACATGATTTTTACTGACAATTTCATCACCTTGGCAATCAGCAACGGTACGTGCAACCCGTAATATTTTATGGTATGCACGTGCGGACAAATGCAATTTATCCATGGTTTGTTGTAAATATTGCCTTGCTAAATCAGCAATATCAGCCACCCCATTTAATTGTCGAACACCCAATGCAGCATTCAAACAATTTTGTCGTTGCCATTGCCGCTGTCGGCTCTTCACCACTTGCTCACGAATTTCCTGACTGCTTTGCCCTGTAGGCAATCCATCTAAATCACTTAAAGCCAAACTGGGCACATGTACAGTCATGTCAATTCTATCCAAAAGTGGGCCTGACAATTTACCTTGGTAGCGCAGTACACTGTCTGTACTACAAGTACATGAGCGTGTTGCATGGCCTGCATAACCACAAGGGCATGGGTTCATGGCAGCAATAAATTGAAAACGAGCTGGAAAAGTCACTTGACTGGCCGCACGAGAAATGTGGATTTCCCCGTTTTCCATAGGCTCTCGTAAGACCTCAAGTACTTTTCGATCGAATTCTGGCAATTCATCTAAGAATAAAACACCATGGTGCGCCAAAGAAATTTCACCCGGTTTGGGTAGACTGCCACCACCCACCAATGCCACAGAAGAGGCGCTGTGATGTGGTGTGCGAAAAGGCCGTAACATTGACAGCGACTCAGAAGACAACTGTGGCAATAAACCATGAATGGCCGCCACATCCAAATACTCATGAACACTCAAAGGGGGCAAGATACTGGGCAATCTTGCTGCCAGCATGGATTTCCCCGTTCCAGGAGGGCCAGACATCAGCAAACTGTGCCCACCACTGGCGGCAAAAAACAAGGCTTGTTTAACCGTCTGCTGTCCTTTAACATCTTGAAAATCTGGCATGTCTATTGTGGGTTCAAGTACATCGGCCCAATCTGCTGTCGCGCTGGGCAAAATGTTGGTCTGATTAAAATGAGCACTGACTTCCAATAGGTGTCGAGCTGATAAAACTTGTGCATTGGGTACCAATGCCGCTTGCATGGCACTGTCTTCGGGCAATATCATTTGACGACCAGCTCGTTGGCAAGCTTGACTCATGGCAATCACCCCTTGCACAGGGCGCAATAAACCTGACAATGCCAGCTCACCCATCAGTTCATATTCATGTAAATCTTGCGTGTTGATTTGTTTTGAAGCCGCCAAGATACCAATGGCAATGGGCAAATCAAATCGACCCGTGTGCTTGGGTAAATCTGCAGGGGCTAAATTAATGGTGACTTTTTTGGCAGGGAACTCAAACCCTGATTGAATAATCGCGGCTCGCACGCGATCGCGACTTTCTTTGACTTCCGCTTCTGGCAAGCCAACAATATTGAATGCAGGTAAACCATTGGCCAAATGGGCTTCTACTTCAATAGAGGGTGCATCAATGCCACATAAGGCACGAGAGTAAACAAGGGCCAAGGACATAATGCACCTCCTTTATCTAACAACGGCTATATACAGGCGATCAATTCACGTTATTCAGCAGCGGTTGTCTTGGTTTGATTGCCTTCTAATTGTGCCAAACGGGCTTCCAACATGGTTAATTGTTCACGGGTTTTTAATAAGATTTGCTGTTGCAAGTCAAATTCTTCACGTGTCACCAAATCCATGCGATTGAATGCAGAACCCAATAAAGATTTCACATTTTTTTCCATGTCTTTGGCAGGACTATTGGACAAGGTTTCACCCAATTTAGCAGATACTTCTTCAAATAATTTTTTGGCAATCATGTTTTTCTTTCTCATTAGTCCGTTTTAAACGGGATTTCATAATACTGCTTATCAATCGTCACTTCTGCGACATATTCTTTCAATTGCAGAACACAAATAGGCAAACGAACACCTTCAGCCACCCATGTATTGCCTGAATGGGGCAATAATTTATAGCGATTAAAACCCATTTCCATGTTTTTCATGCTAAAACTCACATGGACATTTTGACTACTGGCGGGAATATTTTTAGCAACAATATTAAAAGGTGCTTTTTCGGTAAGCTTGCCATCAAATGTTATCACCACGCCATTGGGCAAAGGGCAACCTTGGCGAATATTGCATTGAACAGGCAATATAAGGGCTTGGTCTTTGTGCTCTGTTTTTTGTGATTGCCAATACCAAATAGTCACTACTTTTAGCAAGGCAAACAGCAATAACAAGACGCCAATCAATATGACTTGCTTACGGGTTAATTGTTTCATCATTTTCATTTTTTAATGTCAAAATAGCAAAGCCATGTAAACCGATGTCCAACAGTTGTTGCCATTTATCAGGATACAAGGGGTATATCGACTCACTGATTGCCAAAACAACTGGCCGAGCCACCCCCAAAGACAACCACGATACCAATCTTGACAAATCAAGATGTTGATGTGCCACAACCAGCCATGCATCTTGGCTTAAACTATCAAGCGGCAATGTTGCCTCATCAACAACGCCCCAGTTTAAAGACAAGGCATTGCCGCCATTGTTTTGAAAATACACCTGACCATTTTGACCCAATAAACCTGTTGCTAAATCACCATACAAAAGTGGCGGAATCGCCAAGGCTTGAATAATGGGTGCATTGGCAGGCAACATTGGGCTGACATTATTTAAAAGTGAATTTTGCCATGCCCATGACTGCCCTTCTTTGGCAGTTAATGTGCCTTGCCACTCATCTGCCTGAATTCGAAAAAACTGCAACCGCACATGAGCATGCTCATATTGGTGCTCCAGTGTTAACCAAAGGTGAGCATCGTTAATTTGAATGCCCAACTCTTCATCCAACTCGCGAGCCAAAGCCATCTTGGCGGTTTCGCCTACCTCTATTTTCCCACCAGCAAACTCCCAATAACCTGCATAAGGCTTGCCTTCTGGTCTTGAGCTGAGCAAATAGTCACCATTTTCGTTGTATAGAACGGCTGCAACCACTTCGGTGCGTTTCATTAGCGTTTCTCAGCCACAGCAAAAGCCACCACAAAGTCTTCTTCATCGCTTAAACTCACGTGCACCCGAGCAATGCCTTGACTATTTAACCACTTTTTAAGCTCTGGTGAATACATGAATTCAGGCTTACCAGACTCATCATTGGCCACACCAATGTTTTGCAGGGTTACTGGGCTGCGTAAACCTGTACCCACTGCTTTGGAAAATGCTTCTTTTGCCGCAAAACGCTTGGCCAAATACATGACTTGCTGGTTGCTGTTAACCCATTCCAAGCGCTCATGCATGGTTAAAATACGGTCAGCAAAAGCTTGTTTATACTGATTATGCAAACGCTCAATTCGAGCCACTTTGACAATATCCGTTCCAATTCCGTGAATCACTTATTCACCCTTTCTACTTCAATCTTTTTGTTTTTTTAAAATGGCATGCTGCGCGCGCGGAACATGGCTTCTTTCATTTGACGAATAGCCTCTGGTAAACCCATAAAAACAGATTGTGCAATTAAAGCATGACCAATATTTAATTCACTAATCGCCAAAATTTTAGCAATTGGCGTCACATTGTGAATATTCAAACCATGACCTGCATTAACGACCAAACCCAACTCTTGGCCAAAACTTGCACCCTCTTCAATACGCAAACACTGCATGGTTTGCTCTAAGGCAGTAGTCGCATCAGCGTATGCACCAGTGTGCAATTCAATCACCGAAGCACCCACATCGTGTGCTGCTTGGATTTGTCTTTCATCGGCATCAATAAACAACGAAACACGAATGCCTGCTTTTTTTAATTCAGTCACATAATGTGCCACTTTTTCTTGTTGTTCTGCCACTTGCAATCCACCTTCGGTGGTCACTTCTTCACGTTTTTCAGGCACCAAGCAAACATCTTCTGGCATCACTTCTAAGGCATGTTCTAGCATTTCTTCTGTTAATGCCATTTCCAAATTCATGCGGGTTTTTAATACCTGTTTGATCAGTTTCACATCTTGGTCTTTGATGTGACGACGGTCTTCACGCAAATGCAAGGTAATCAAATCTGCACCATGGGTTTCTGCCAACAAGGCAGCTTCTAATGGGCTTGGATAACAGGTACCACGGGCATTACGCAAAGTGGCCACATGATCAATATTCACACCTAATAACATATAAGACCTCCTGAAATGATGAATACACTATCTTTGATAAGCTTGTAATTGTTGTAATAATTGACGGCTTTTAATGCCCTCAGGCAAACTGCCATCTAAAATAAATCGATTCAAACGCAAGGCTTCTTGTAATAAATCACTCTCTTCTAATGAGCCATTGGCAATCGCCAGTAAACATGCACCAGACACCAATACACCCTCGCGTTGAACATCTTGTGCATAATCGCGCAACAAGATGGGATTGCTTTGTGCCATCAGCCAATATTGTTCTTTTGCATCAATTGGCCAGCCATAAGCATCTTCCGTAAAGGTCGGTGCCAAGCCTGATGTTTGCAAAACCTGCCACTCAAAAAAACGCAAAGCAGCTGCGTGATTTTCATTGTGGGCAATTTTGGCCAGTACTGTTTTGAGTGCGATAAATAATTCAGTGCTGACATCTTCTCGTGCGGTTAATTTCAACACCAGCTCATTGACATACATAGCACTGAATATGGCCTTACCTTGTGGCATGCGATAACCACCTTGCCACTGAATGCGATGCAAAGTTTTTAACTCATTGTCACCATACCAAGAAGCCAATAAAGGCACAAATGGTACCACCACGCCACGAGATTCTGATGTGCGCTTGCGAGCACTGCGGGCAAGCAATGCCACTCGACCATATCGAGCACTAAAAGCTTCCACCCACAAACTGCTTTCTTTCCAAGGATAAGTGGTTAAAATGATGATTTCTTCATCATCCACCCTCACTTTTTGCAAACGCTTATTCATTGTACTCGTTTTGTCTTTTTGATTTTAGGATTATAACTCAGTTACATGCTTCATCGACCCTGTAAACAGTATTTTATCGTTTCGCACTGCACAAAATACCCAAAAAAAAACCCTGCAAAATATCGCAGGGTTTGGTTATATTATATTAACTTACAATACTTCAATCAAACCAGCCGCACCCATACCTGTACCAATACACATTGATACCATGCCGTAACCTGTTTGACCTTTATTGCGCATACCATGAATCACGGTTGCTGCACGAATCGCACCGGTACCACCCAATGGGTGACCCAAAGCAATCGCACCACCATTCGGATTCACGATATTGGTGTCCAAATCCAAGTCTTGAATCACAGCCAAAGCTTGTGCAGCAAACGCCTCGTTCAATTCAATCCATTTCATATCAGCCAAAGTCAAACCAGCATTTTTCAACACAGCAGGAATGGCTTCTTTTGGACCAATACCCATGATTTCAGGTGGCACGCCACGGACAGCAAAACCAGCATAACGAGCAATCGGGGTTAAATTGTATTGCTTTAAGATTTTCTCAGAAACCACCAATAAAGCACCCGCACCATCAGACATTTGTGAGCTATTACCCGCTGTCACACTGCCTTTGGCAGCAAATACTGTGCGTAAACGAGCCAAACCTTCCATCGTGGTATCTGCACGAGGGCCTTCATCGGTATCCAATAGTTTGCGGATTTCTTTCACTTCGCGGCTGACCAAATCGGCTGTGCGATACACCGCTTCAATCGGGCTAATTTCAGACTTAAATGCACCAGATTGAATGGCAGCCAAAGCACGGCGGTGGCTTTCTACTGCAAATGCGTCTTGCGCTTCGCGAGAAACACCCCATTGATTCGCCACGTTTTCAGCTGTCAAACCCATACCATAAGCAATAGCAACATTTTCGTCATTGTCAAAAATGGCTGGATTCAATGCCACTTTATTGCCCATCATGGGAATCATCGACATAGATTCCACACCAGCGGCAATCGTCACCTCTGCTTCACCTGTACGAACACGGTCAGCAGCGATTTGCAAAGCATTCAAACCACTTGAACAATAACGATTAATGGTGATACCACCTGTGGTATCAGGCAAGCCTGCCAACAAAGCCCCAATACGGGCCATGTTTAAGCCTTGCTCAGCTTCAGGAAAAGCACAACCTGCCACCACGTCGTTCACTTCGCGAGGATCCAAGCCTGGGGCTTGTGCCATCACCGAGCGAATCACATGCGCCAACATATCGTCAGGACGAGTGGTGCGTAACATGCCGCGAGGGGCTTTACCAACAGGCGTACGAGTCGCCGCTACAATGTATGCATCTTGTAATTGAGTCATTCTCTTCTCCAACGATTAGTTACGCAAAGGTTTACCAGTGCTCATCATGTTTTCAATGCGCTCTAGCGTTTTTTCTTGTTGAAGCAATTCAACAAACACTTTGCGTTCCAAATCCAACACCCATTGTTCATCCACAACCGTGCCTTCATCCACATCACCACCAGTCATCACCCAAGCGATTTGACTGGCAATGTGCATGTCGTACTCACTGATGAAACCGCCTTCTTTCATGTTCACCAATTGACCTTTAATGGAAGCTGCACCAGTTCGACCAGCCACTTTAAAGGTTTGTTGATTTTGCGGACGGTAATTGCTATTAGCCAAAGCTTGTGCTTCGCTCAATGCCACATGCAATAATTCATGTACATTGAAAATGACCACATCGCTAGGGCGCAAGAAACCCAACTCTTTGGCTTCTAAAGCACTGGTTGCCACTTGGGCTGTTGCCAAATTCATGAATTTGTCTTTTAAGGCTGCCAATAGATCGCCTTTGCTCTCACGCGCTGCGCGCATGGCAAATTCTTTGCTGCCACCACCTGCAGGAATCAAACCCACACCAACTTCAACCAAGCCAATGTAAGACTCTAATGCCGCAACAATGCGATCACTGTGTAACAAGAACTCACAACCACCACCAAACGCAAAACCTTGGGCAGCAGAAACAGTTGGAATGCTACTGTAACGCAAACGCATGGCAGTTTTTTGGAACAAGGCCACGGTGTCTTCAATGGCTTTGATGTCACCTGCTGCAAACGCTGGCATCATGGATTTCAAATCCGCACCCACAGAGAATGGACCATCTTCAGCCCAAATAACCATTGCATCGTATTCTTTTTCAGCCAAATCAATTGCTTGGTTAAAGCCTTCCAATACATCACGACTAATGGCGTGCATTTTATTGGTATTGCTAACAATCAAAATATTGCTTTGTTCTGGCAAGGTAAAAGCACGAACTGTATTGGTTTCAAATACAGTGTTGCCCAAAGCCACACGGCTTTCACCCAATAAACGAGCTGGTACAACTTGACGTGCATAAACATCCAATGTTGAACGCGCTTCTTGATTGCCTGTAGCAAAATTGTAGCTACCTGCATCGTCATGCACACCTTGGCGTGTCATCACCCAAGCTGGTAAAGGTTCATGAGTCATGGCTTCGCCAGAAGCAATGTCTTCGGCAATCCACTGAGCCACTTGCTGCCAACCAGCACCTTGCCATGTTTCCAATGGACCCACATCCCAACCAAAGCCCCAACGAATGGCAAAATCAATATCACGCGCATTGTTGGCAATGTCTTTGGCATTCACTGCGATGTAATGGAACGCATCACGGAAAATCGCCCACAAGAATTTGGCTTGGTTGTTATCTGATGCGCGTAAAGCAGCAAATCGCTCAGCGGCATCTTTGATTTTCAAGATTTCCAACACTTCTGCATCCGCTTTGCCAGTCGATGGCACATATTCACCCTGAGTCGGGTCGAACATCATGATGCGTTTGCCTTCTTTTTTGAAAATACCGCCTTTGGTTTTTGCACCCAAAGCGCCATTTTCGATTAACTTCAACAACCATTCAGGCAATGTAAAATAAGCATGCCATTTGTCGTTTTCCAAACCCGTTTGCATGGTTTTGGCAACGTGAGCAAAAGTGTCCAAGCCCACTACATCAGCCGTACGGAATGTCGCTGATTTAGGGCGACCAATTTTGCTACCCGTTAAAGCATCCACCACATCAAAACGCAAACCAAATTTTTTGGCGTTGTACATGGTTGCTAACATGGAGAACACACCAATGCGGTTGGCAATAAAGTTTGGCGTATCTTTAGCACGAACCACACCTTTACCCAATGCACTCACAAAGAAACGCTCTAAGTTATCCAAAACAGCCGCATCAGTTGCTTGGCAAGGAATCAATTCCAATAAGTGCATGTAACGTGGTGGATTAAAAAAGTGTACGCCGCAAAAACGGTGTTTTAAGCTGTCTGGGAATTTTTGACCCAAAGCTTCAATCGACAAGCCCGATGTATTGGTGGCAAAAATGGTGTTTGCACCCAATTTTGGCGCCACTTTAGCATATAAGCTTTCTTTAATGTCCATGCGCTCAGCAACAGCTTCAATCACCAAATCACAATCTTGCAATTCATCCAAGTTGTCTTCATAGTTAGCGGCTTTAATGTAACTTAATGCATCTTTTGCCGCCAAAGGTGCTGGCTTTTGCTTTTTCAAAGCTGCCAATGCTTTTTCAACGATGGCGTTTTTAGGGCCTTCTTTGGCAGGTAAATCAAATAAAACCGTTGCAACCTTGGCATTGGCCAAATGAGCGGCGATTTGCGCACCCATAACACCAGCGCCCAATACGGCAACTTTTCTTACCACAAATTTCTTTTGTGACATGGTGACCTCTTTATCTCAATAGTGATTAATTAGCCGAAATGATCACCCCATTTCGGCCCTCTTTCATTTAAAAACGATAGGTGTATTGCATACCTAAGATTTGAGCATTGCTCTTAAATTTTGCAGAACCATTGGTGCGACTGGATACACAGTTGTTTGCATCAGCACCAGCAGCAGCTGAACTACCACACCAACCATTGACATTGGCATCAGCATTTTTGATGTACAAATAGCTGTAACCCACATCAATGGTATTTTGTTTGTTGATATCGTATTTCGCCCCCACAGAGAACCAAATACGGTCATTATCAGGCATGGTGCTTAAGCGATCATTTGCACTGCGAACGGGCGATTGGTCATATGCCACACCAAAACGCAATTGCAATGGATCGCTGTATTGGTATGATGCACCAACAGCAACTTTAAAAGTGTCTTTCCAATTGGGTTTCAAATAAGTATGGTTTGATTTATCCAAAGGTTTTAAAGGACTGGGTTTTTCCGCATTAGCAACTGCTTTGTCTGCATTTATATATTCAATATCTACCTCATTGAATCGAGAATGCTTGGTCCAAGTCACATCGCCATAGACTTTCCAAAGTGGATTTACTTTCCACATACCATGCACAGACAATGATTCTGGCGTTACAATTTTTACCTTAGCTTGACTATCATGGTAACCACCACCTGTCACTACACCAGGACCCACAACACCATATTCCTTTTGAATATAATCATTAAATGGGCTATCTTTAGTAACTTCCCAATCTGCATTACCCTTTAAAGTATGCTTAATTTTTGAGCGATAACTTACACCTACTCGAACATCGTCATTAATGTCCCACATCCAACCTAAGTTATAACCGAATCCCCAGTCATGGCCTTTGACTTTCGCAAAACCATCTAATTGACCATCTGCAACTTGTCCTGACGGTTTAACTTGTCCTGACGGTTTAACTTGTCCAGTAGCTTGTGCATAATTTGCTAAACCAGCAAAGTTCGCATATTGTCGTAACTCAGCCGTGCTGTATTGGGCAATCAAACCCAAAGCCACTGAATGTTTATCATTAATTTTGTATGCTACAGTTGGGTTAATGTCGATCGAGGTTAATTTGGTTTGATTGACGTTATAGCGTAAAACAGAATCTTCTGGGTAGTCAGTAGAAGAAGCAAATGGGACATACACACCCAAGCCAACTGTCCATTTATCATTGATTTGATGAGAACCATAAACATGGGGAACTGGAATAATATCATCAGTAATTTTTCCTGATGATGAACCTTGAATTTCTTGTTGTTGGCCAGGCTTACCTGCATACCAACCTTGACCATCCCGGTATTTAACACTTGGCGCAACCAAATTCATCACACCAGTCACCTGTGTACCCTCTAATTTGGTCAAACCAGCAGGGTTATAGAAAATGGTGCCTGCATCAGCCGCTTCAGCAGCAGACGAGTTGGCAGTACTTTGTGCACTCGTTGATTGCGTACCAAAGTGGTAGCCCGATGCCATGGCTGCTTGTGCGGACAATGCTGCCGTTACCGCAATACTGGTGTATTTCAGCGTGGTTAAAAAATTTTGACGTGACATAATGCTTCTCCAATATTAGTTGTAGACACTACACTTGCATGCGCAAGTAAAACCATAAATTAACTTATTCATCTACTTTTTTAACAAAATAGAGCGAATACTTTACGATTTTAGTATGCCTTGGCTTTTTGCCAAAGTCTTTTGTTATTTTTTACACTAAAAACTGACCTTTTGTTGGTATTTTATATTTCATTAACCTATTAAAAGGTCAGTTTATTAGTTTTTAATGCCAATATTAGAATAATTATTCTATTAGAAAATATGACGATCTAATAGTTTTTCATCGTGCTTATCAAGCTTCATGTCAAAGTCATCAACCATGATAACATCACGTTTTAGCTTGCGTGCACGTGTAACCAAATCAAATTCTTCTTGGTTAATCACCTCAGTATCCAAAGCTTCTTGTAATTGTGTTGCAGGTGAAACCGCAGTGAATTTTTCTTCACGAGCCAACTGGCGCAATGTTTTTTCAATTGGCTCAGCCGCAATAACTGCTTGATGTGCATAACGCAACACACCCACTGGATCGGTTTCATCTTTTGACACAAAAATACCTTTGGTCAAACGCTCAAGATTGGCATCGCCTTGCATTGCAGTTTGTGCAACCTTGCTACCCAATTTGTCACTTGGTGCGGCAATACTGTGACCCACTGGCATGGTAAATAGACGCAATACCCAAGCCAAAGGACGGTTTGGTAAGTTTTTCAACACACCATCCATTGCCACTTGTGCTTCATACAAAGCTTGTTCAACGGAATATTGCATAATGGCAACGTCCGCCTCTTGGCAACCTTCTTTTTCAAAGCGTTTCAATACACCACTGGCAATAAACAATTGCGAAACAATATCACCCAAACGAGCAGATAGTTTTTCACGGAATTTCAACGAACCACCCAAACTCAACATGCTCATGTCCACCAATACTGCATAGTTCGCAGCAAGACGAGTCATGCGACGGTAGTATTTGGCTGTCACACCCGATTTTGGGCTAGAAGCAAATGCACCATTGGTTAAACCTAACCAAAAACTTCTAAAGAAGTTGGTCACAATAAAGTGAGTGTGGCCAGAGAATGCTTTGTCAAATGCTTGGCTATCATTGCTAAACGCAGCATTCATTTCTTTTAGAACAAAGGGATGACAACGAATCGCACCTTGACCGAAGATCATCATGCTACGGGTCAAAATATTGGCGCCTTCAACGGTAATGGCAATCGGTACAGCTTGGTAAGCATTGGTCAAATAGTTACGTGGACCTTGCACCACAGTGCGACCACCATGTACATCCATCGCATCATTCATGGTCTTGCGCATGCGTTCAGTGTTGTGGTATTTCAAAATGGCAGAAATCACACTAGGCTTTTGGCCAATATCCAAAGCCGTCAAAGCCAAGTCTTGTGCAGCTTCCATTTGATAAGTATTGCTCAAGATGCGAGCCAAGGCTTCATCAACACCCTCAAAGCGACCGATAGGCAAACCAAATTGGTCACGAATGCGGGCATACAAACTCGTGGTATAAGAAGCAACTTTACCAGCGGCCACTGAGTTAGCAGGCAATGAGATACAACGGCCTACAGACAAGCATTCCACCAACATTTGCCAGCCTTTACCAGCATAATCCAATCCACCAATAATCCAATCAATCGGAATAAAGACATCTTTACCAGATGTTGGACCATTCATGAATACGCTGCCTGATGGGTAATGACGGCGACCAATTTCCACACCTTCATGGCTAGTTGGTACCAAAGCACAGGTAATACCGATGTCTTTTTTGTCCCCCAACAAACCATCTGGGTCATACATTTTAAACGCCAAGCCCAAAACGGTAGCCACAGGCGCCAAAGTAATCCAGCGTTTTTCCCAAGACACACGAATACCCAAAACATCTTTGTGCTCTTCACCTGTAATTGGGTCTTTGTAATCGCCTTTACACACCACGCCAAAGTCAGGAATACCACCTGCATCAGAACCAGCATGCGGACTAGTCAACGCAAAACAAGGAATTTCTTGG
>JASLDB010000227.1 GCA_030151665.1 Neisseriaceae bacterium | reverse complement strand
GATAGGGGATGTTTTTAATGTAACTGGCATCAAAATCATCACTTAGCAAATGATCATCAATGCTTTTGCTATGTTCTAAAGACAGTATCTTGATATTAATATCGAAAAAATCATTCATTGCATTATGGTTATTGGTGTTGTAGCGTTGGTAATGGATAGATTGCGTTTTACTGTCTTGTGAGCAAGTCAATTCTGCAGTTGGCTTAAAAGTTCGAAAGGACGATGCTTTGGCTGTGTTCGGATGAGTAAGGCTGTCAAAGCAGGTGATTTGAGCAAAAGACATTTGAGACAAGCAAATCATCAAGCCCATTAAGGCCAATTTAATCATTTGTATTTTCCTCTTCTGAAAAGTATGGGTTTTTAGCAATGGTTGATACGGCTATTTTAGGGTATTGTACTTGAATTTTATGGTTTAAAACCATCGCTTAAGCATAATAGCAATACTACAATGGGTCATGGAGGGATTAAAAAAACCGCTGTGAGTTACACAGCGGTTGATGATTAAAGTCTAATGATAGGCTGAGCTGATAAACCATTTATTTTGGTCTAAACGCTCTTGCACACCTTGCAGCCTAGCAAACACATAATCTTGTTCATTCTGTAAATCAGCTGGGTGATGGCGGTAGTAATCACTCATGTGAACATTGTTCTTGGCATTGAAACTAAACCAACCTTTGTCACTAATCCAAGCATAGGTGTCGGCTTTTTTGACTAAAGCACCATTAAATGGCTTGTCTTCAGACAATAAAGAGTAACCAAAAGCAGCGATGTGCATGGGTTTGGCAGCCAAATCTGCAACAGTTGGCATAATGTCATAATGCGAAGCAATACGCTCATCTTTACCCGCTACAATGCTGCCATCGGGACTATAAATAATCAGTGGAATGTGAAAACTTTCTTGCCAATTGTCTCCATCGGTTGAGGCACGCAAAACATGGTCAGCAGTAATAATAAAGACTGTATTTTGATACCAAGGTTCTTTTGCTGCGGCAGTCATGAATTGCTCTAGTGACCAATCAAAATAACGCACAGTATTGTGATAACCAGCCATGTCATTAATCACATGTGGCACAACATGAAACGCTTTGCCTGGATCTTTAAAAGGCGAGTGAGTCGATGCAGTAAAAGTAAAAGTGAAAAAAGCACCAGGTTTGGTTTGTTGTTCTGTTTTGAGTTGTTGGAATAAATACATAAAAGCTTCATAATCCCAACCCCAAGCTGGTGGGTTGGGGTATTGGCGCAGTAGAGGGTAATCTTCTCGGCCATAATAGTGTTCAAAGCCCATGCTATTGGCAATACCATCCATGTAAAAAGAACGGCGTGGTGATGCTTGTGTCATGGTGGTTTGGTATTGCTGTTGTGTTAGGTTTTGAGGCAATCGGCTAATGGCACTGTTTTCTAAGCCAAAGCCCAAAAATGGCTGATCATCTAATAATGGTACAGAAGTGAGAATGGATTGAATGCCTTCGATACTGCGTTGGCCGGACGAGTAAAAGTTTGTGTAGTAACGTGATTTGAGCAATAAGCTATCCATAAATGGGGTTAAGCCCCTTTTTTGCCCCGTTAAGCCGTCTATGGCATCAAAATTCAAACTCTCAACCGCAATTAAAACCACGTTTTTACCCACTTGGTTTTGTTTGGGTAAAACACGAATATAAGCATCGCCATTGGTAAATGCTTGTTGTTTTAAGTGTTTTGCTTGCTCTTCGTCTGAGAAGCGTTTGAAAATGGGCTGATTGTTGGCTTTTCGAATGGTCTGAAATAAATTAAAGGTACCATTGATGCTCAATGTTGCTGCTTTTTCATTGCCCAATTTAAATGCATCAATGGTGCCAATGCTTTTACCCGAGAGCATAAAACCACGGGCAAATAGCACCAAAATGACCACTGCAGCTAAACTTAAGGTGGTTTCAATGTGCCATTTTTTTTGTACAGGTATTTTGGGAATAGCGCTGATAATCCATTTTTGCCAAATCCAGCCCATGACAGCGATTCCCAAAACACCAAAGACGGTGAGATACCAGAATGGGCCAACAGCGAAGCTTAAAAAGCTTTTGAATTCATTGGTTGCGGCCAAGGCTTCTTTGCCTGCGTGGCGAAAAACCTCACCAAAATAAGCCAACATCACCAAATTCATTGCCCATGCCATGACTAAAACGACAAACGAAAGCCAAGCCAATACTTGGCGAAGACGATGGTGTTGTGTAAGTTTGCAAGGCAATAATAAAATAATAGCAAAAATGGCAATTAATAAGACGGTAATTGAAGCATCATAACGAATACCGTATACCAAGCTTTCAATAATCTTACTCAATGCCAAATCATGAAAATACTCAGGGTATTGGATAACATAGCAAAGGCGGATTATGGCAAAGACCACCAATGAAATCAGCAGCATTTTGGCCAGTAAATAAATAGAATGTTTCATTTTTGCTCAGTATTGTTTTTGTTGGTATTTTGTTGGGCTTTTCTTGACCAATAGGTGGCTAAAATCGAACCAGAGATATTGTGCCAAAAGCTAAAAATAGCACTGGGCACTGCACTAATGGGTTCAAAATAGGTGGCTGCTAATGCAGCACCTAAACCTGAGTTTTGCATGCCCACTTCGATGGCAATGGCTTTGCTATCTGGCTCATCTAACTTCATGAATTTGCTTGCCCAGTAGCCAAGCAACAAGCCTAAACCATTGTGTAAGACCACGATTGAAAAAATGAGTAAGCCAGACGTGATGATTTTTTCACGGCTTACCGCAACAATGGCAGCAATAATCACCACAATGGCAATAATGGATAGCATGGGGGTGATTTGGGTGACGGTTGACATGTGCTTACCCAGTAGTAAACGCGTTATAACACCCAAGACAATGGGCAATAGAATCATCTGCAAAACAGAAATAAACATACCTGTTGCATCAATGTCTAACCATTGACTGGCCAATACATAAAAAATAGTGGGGGTCAAAATAGGCGCCAGTAAGGTGGCAATTGATGTGCAAACTAACGATAGTGCAGTATTGCCTTTTGCCAAATAGGTAATCACATTAGATGCCGTGCCACCAGGGCAGCAACCCACCAAGATGACCCCAACGGCGATGTCTTTGGGTAAAGAAAAACCGATGGCCAAGGCAAAAGCAATTAGCGGCATAATAATAAATTGGGCGCACAAACCAACAATCACAGCCTTGGGATAACGAGCCACAGCCTTAAAGTCATTCGGGCTCAGGGTAATTCCCATGCCAAACATGATCACGCCTAAAAACCACGGAATATAGGCAGCAAAAGGGGTAAACAACTGTGGATAAATAAAAGCCAGTGCAACAAAAAATAGCACCCAAAGTGCAAAGCTTCGACTTAAGACTTGGGTAAGGTGAATCAATGTCTTCATATTCATGCAGTAAATTGCAAAAAGAAGTAACGGTACTGTAAGAGTGCATCGCTGTAAACCATTTGTCACACTTTTGTAGTAATTCAATAAAAAACACGATGATAGGACTAAGTGTGGTCCAACTCAATACCATTAAAAATTATTTCTGATGGGTGATGAGTAAAGGCAATAATACAAAAACAGCCATTGTATATGGCTGTTTTTTAAGGTTATCTGAATGTTGATTTAGTTTTTTAATACATCACATGCTTGTTGAAGTTGATTATTACAGGCTTGTTGAAAAAGCTGGTGCGATTTTTGAGTATCGCGACTGACACCTTGGCCATCTTGGTAAATTTTTCCAAGTAAGTATTGAGATAATGCAAAATCTTGTGCTGCTGCTTTTTCATACCACATTTTAGCGATGAAAAAATCTTGTGTTACACCTCTGGCTTGGTAGTATAGGGTACCTAGATTGTGCTGAGCAGCCATGTGATTTTGTTGGGCTGCTTTTTCATACCATTGTTTTGCTTGATTATAATCTTGTTTAATATGAATGCCTTGGGCATACATAATCCCTAGATTGTATTGGGCATCACGATTGTTTTGTTTTGCTGCTTGTTCAAATAATTCTTTTGCTTTGATAGCATTTTGTTGAACGCCATCGCCATTGATATAGAGGGTGCCTAGATTATTTTGTGCAGCAGCATTGTTTTGTGCGACTGCTTTTTCATACCAATAGATTGATTTTTGATAATTTTGTTTGACATAGAGATTCTTCTCATAGATTAAGCCCAGTTGGTATTGGGCACTGCTATTGTTTTGTGCTGCGGATTTTTCGTACCAAGATAATGCGATATTGGGGTTTTCTTCTAAATAGAAGTTACCGAGATAAAATTGAGCCGATGCATTGCCTTGATTGGCCGCTTTTTCAAGCCAAAATTTAGCCAGTTTTCTATCTTCTTTTGTACCCAAACCCAAAAGAAACATATTGCCTAAGCTGGATTGGGCTGATAAATGATTTTGTTTTGCTGCTTTTTCATACCACACTTTGGCGTTGTCGTAATCTTGTCTTTCGTAGTAGAAAATGCCCAAGTTTGCTAAGGCATCAGGGTAGTTTTGTTTTGCTGCTTGCTGGAAAAGCGCAAGGGCTTTTTGTGAGTTCTGTTCTCCGCCCCAACCCTTGGTATACATGATAGCTAAGATGTTTTGAGCACGAGCAGCGTTTTGTTTTGCTGCTTTTTCGTACCAAGGTTTGGCGGCAGTATAATCTTGTTTTATAAAATAAGAATCGGCGATTTCTAATTGTGATTCGAGCGTATTGTTCAAGGTGTCAATTCTAATCTGAGTGACATCATGTGTGTTTTTGTTTTGTGCTGTCGCCCAAGGGGTTGCCAACAATAATGATAGAATAAAAACAAATAATAAACGCATACTCATTACCGCTTGTGAAATAATAGTAGGTCTAATTATCCAGTTATTCATTAATTTAGCAAATTACCCCATTTAATATCGTGTTTATATGCAAAAAAACCGCCGAAATAGGCGGTTTTATTATGCAATATACCAATGTTATTTTGGTTTGCGGAATGAGTCATGGCAAGCTTTACAGCTATTGCCAACAGCACCATAAGCTGCTTTGATATCTTCCAATTTACCTGTTTGAGCTGTTTCGTTTAACTTGGCAACAGCAGTGGTAAATTCTGTTTTCGTGGCTTCGAATTTAGTCGCATCAGACCAAATATTTGGCAATGCATCACCATCTTTGCCTTCACCATCTTGAGCAAAGTGTTCAAATGGTTTTAAACCATCAACAGCAAATGTAGCAGCAGCTTGTTTGAATTTTTCTGCATCATAAGCTTCATCGCCTTTTACCATTTTACCCATGGTTGAAAAGCTAGGCATCATAGATTTAAAAGCGGTTGAGCGAGCTTGCGAATTTGGGCCTGGGCCTGCAGCAGGTTCACTACCGTTTGAACAAGCTGCCAAAAGTGCCAAGGCAGCCACGCTTAACGTGCTTAGTATTACTTTTTTCATGGTAATCCTTCAAGTAGTCGTGTCGATTGTTATTATCGGTTAAAAAATACCGACTTAGTATACCGTGGATTTTGGCTTGTCGCTAATAATAATTGATTAAGGCTTTGTTGCATCAATTAAAAATATTCATTATTTTTATGTCATTTGACGATGGTAAATCAGGGTATCAATGGGTCAATACACAATCTGTCATTTACGTAGGACAAACGATTTATTGCGGTTAGTCACCATACTTTTTTGGGTATTGCTATTGGTTTTAATCAAATTTTTAACGATAGCGCTGCCAAGTGTTTTTTAATTTAAATGACAATGCCTCAAAATCATAGCCCTTAAAAGCAAGTGGCTCTGAAATAATCAAAATGGGATTGGCATGTTTCTTTTGCTGCGATTTGTATTCAAATGTATTTTTCATCCTACCTAAAAATAGGTGACTTTTAACTTCAATAATAATATTAGAATAATCTTTGCGAGAATTGCCTTTGGTATAGTGAATATTAACAATATCGCTCCATGCAATCAGAATCCGGCGATCCAAGACATATGGATATCGCAAACCAAGATGGTTAATTTCCAAAGTACTTTCATGCCGTTTTTGGTAATGTGTGATGGCTGAATAGGTGGTATAAACACAGATAACAGCAGTTGGTATGAGCAAAAAAATAAAAACAAAAACCTTTGGTCCACCAATCAATTCAACACCTTCAACATCCAAACCATCTTGCATCATCATTCCTATCACGATAATGGCAGATAACCACATGCCAATACAGCGAAAGATAATGGATCCAGTATTTCGATAAAATTTCATTTGTTTTATTTGCCCATTTGATTGCCATTCGTGGCATTCTCCTTGAGTTGTAAAATAATGACAAGTGTATTTTCTTGAGTTGCTATCGCTAAAAGACCATCGAGTGCGGTCAATAATGGTGATGTATTGCTATGGTTTGATGATGAAATGGGTGTGCAAATTTTTGGTTAATAACGTTTTGTATTCAGGAGGTTGGTCATGGTAAGGTTTTAAAACAATGCCTTACCATGGTGTTTGTTTTTGATTGTTAGTCTTCGAACATGGATACTACCCGA
>JASLDB010000208.1 GCA_030151665.1 Neisseriaceae bacterium | reverse complement strand
GCGCAATTCGGTGGCCAGCGTTTCGGTGAGATGGAGGTTTGGGCACTTGAAGCTTATGGTGCAGCTTACACCTTGCAAGAAATGTTGACGGTGAAATCGGATGACGTCACCGGTCGTACGAAGATGTATGAAAACATCGTTAAAGGCGAACACAAAATCGATGCCGGCATGCCAGAGTCGTTTAACGTACTGGTAAAAGAGATCCGTTCTTTGGGTCTTGACATGGATTTTGAAAGTTACTAATTGCTAAAAGCCCTCCTTCGTAATCAGAAGGATGGTCTTATTCTGGAGCTCAAATGAAAGCTTTATTGGATTTATTAAACCCAGCTAGTGGTGCCATTGGTGAGGAAGAGTTTGACGCCATTAAAATTGGTATTGCTTCGCCAGAAACGATTCGCTCTTGGTCTTATGGTGAGGTTAAAAAACCTGAAACCATTAACTACCGTACGTTCAAACCTGAGCGTGATGGTTTATTCTGTGCCAAAATTTTTGGCCCAGTAAAAGATTATGAATGTTTGTGTGGTAAATACAAACGCTTAAAATTCAAAGGTGTGACCTGCGAAAAATGTGGCGTTGAAGTAACCTTATCAAAAGTTCGTCGTGAACGCATGGGTCACATCGACTTGGCTTCGCCTGTTGCGCATATTTGGTTCTTGAAATCATTACCATCTCGTTTGGGTATGGTTTTGGACATGACTTTGCGTGATATTGAACGCATTTTGTATTTTGAAGCATTTGTTGTAACCGATCCTGGCTTGACTTCATTGCAAGCACGTCAATTGTTGACTGAAGAAGATTACTACGACAAATTAGACGAATTTGGTGAAGAATTTGATGCCAAAATGGGTGCTGAAGGTGTGCGCGATTTGTTGCGTCACATGGACATCCCTGCTGAAATTGGTGTTTTGCGCCAAGAATTGGAATCAACTGGTTCAGAAGCCAAAATCAAAAAAATTGCTAAACGCTTAAAAGTTTTGGAAGCCTTCCAACGCTCTGGTATGAAACTAGAGTGGATGATTATGGATGTGTTGCCAGTATTGCCACCTGATTTGCGCCCATTGGTGCCATTGGACGGTGGTCGTTTTGCGACATCAGATTTGAATGACTTGTATCGCCGTGTGATCAACCGTAACAACCGTTTGAAACGTTTGTTGGAGTTGCGTGCACCCGATATTATCGTGCGTAACGAAAAACGCATGTTGCAAGAAGCAGTTGACTCATTGTTAGACAATGGTCGTCGTGGTAAAGCGATGACAGGTGCGAATAAACGCCCATTGAAATCATTGGCTGACATGATTAAAGGTAAAGGCGGTCGTTTCCGTCAAAACTTGTTGGGTAAACGTGTGGACTACTCAGGTCGTTCCGTGATTACCGTGGGCCCTTACTTGCGTCTACACCAATGTGGTTTGCCTAAAAAAATGGCTTTGGAATTGTTCAAACCTTTCATTTTCCATAAATTGGAAGTGTTGGGCTTGGCTGGTACCATTAAAGCTGCGAAAAAATTGGTTGAGCAAGAAGTGGCAGAAGTTTGGGATATCTTGGAAGAAGTTATTCGCGAACATCCAATCATGCTTAACCGTGCACCAACATTGCACCGTTTGGGTATTCAAGCGTTTGAGCCTATCTTGATTGAAGGTAAAGCCATTCAGTTGCACCCATTGGTTTGTGCGGCATTCAATGCCGACTTTGACGGTGACCAAATGGCGGTTCACGTGCCTCTATCTTTAGAAGCACAAATGGAAGCACGCACTTTGATGTTGGCTTCAAACAACGTATTGTCACCAGCCAATGGTGAGCCTATTATCGTTCCTTCGCAAGATATTGTATTGGGTCTGTATTACATGACTCGCGACAAAATCAATGCCAAAGGTGAAGGCAGCTTATTCACTGACATTAAAGAAGTACACCGTGCTTACGAAACGCGTCAGGTTGAATTGTCTACCAAGATTACTGTGCGTATTCAAGAGTGGGTTAAAGACGAATTTGATGAGTTTGTTCCTGTCATCAACCGCTATGAAACCACTGTTGGCCGTTCTTTGTTGTCAGACATCTTGCCAAAAGGCTTGCCGTTTGAATTTATCAACAAAGCATTGAAGAAAAAAGAAATCTCTAAATTAATCAACGCTTCATTCCGCATGTGCGGTTTGCGTGATACGGTTATTTTTGCTGACCATTTGATGTACACTGGTTTCAGTTACTCAACTCGTGGTGGTATTTCTATTTGCGTGGACGACATGCTTGTCCCTGCGAAAAAAGAAGTATTGTTGCAAGAAGCACAAGATGAAGTAAAAGAGATTGAAGAACAATACCGTCAAGGTTTGGTAACCAATGGCGAGCGCTATAATAAAGTGGTCGATATTTGGGGTCGCACAGGCGATAAAATTGCCAAAGCCATGATGGACAACTTGTCTGTTGAGAAAACCACTGACCGTGATGGCAATGTGGTTGACCAAGAGTCATTTAACTCAATTTACATGATGGCCGACTCTGGCGCCCGTGGTTCAGCGGCACAGATTAAACAGTTATCAGGTATGCGTGGTTTGATGGCGAAACCAGATGGTTCGATTATTGAAACACCGATTACATCTAACTTCCGTGAAGGTTTAACGGTATTGCAATACTTTATTTCAACTCACGGTGCGCGTAAAGGTCTTGCGGATACGGCGTTGAAAACAGCCAACTCAGGTTACTTGACACGTCGTTTGGTTGACGTGACCCAAGACTTGGTGGTGATTGAAGATGATTGCGGTACAACTGATGGTTTCGTGATGAAAGCAGTTGTACAAGGTGGTGATGTGATTGAAACCTTGCGTGACCGTATCTTAGGTCGTGTAACAGCAATTGATGTTGTTGATCCATCAACAGGTGCAACCTTGGTTGAAGCTGGTCAAATGTTGACTGAAGGCTTGCTAGACATTATTGACAACTCTGGTGTCGATGAGGTGAAAGTCCGTACGCCAATTACATGTGAAACACGCTATGGCTTGTGTGCACATTGTTATGGTCGTGACTTGGCTCGTGGTAAAGTGGTTAATACTGGTGAGGCAGTGGGTGTGATTGCTGCTCAATCAATCGGTGAGCCTGGTACACAGTTGACAATGCGTACGTTCCATATTGGTGGTGCGGCATCTCGAGCTGCAGCAGCTAGCCAAGTGGAAGCGAAATCAAATGGTACAGCACGCTTCTCTAGCCAAATGCGCTATGTGACTAACAACAAAGGTGAATTGGTTGTGATTGGCCGTTCATGTGAAGTGGTTATTCATGATGACATCGGTCGTGAGCGCGAACGCCATAAAGTACCATACGGCTCTATCTTGTTGATTAAAGATGGTGAAGTATTGAAAGCTGGTCAAGTATTGGCAACATGGGATCCACATACTCGTCCAATGATTACAGAGTTTGCTGGTCGCATTCGCTTCGATAATATCGAAGAAGGTGTTACGGTAGCAAAACAAACCGATGATGTAACAGGTTTGTCTACTTTGGTGGTTATTGATGGTGGTAAACGTGGTGCAGCACAATCTAAATTGTTGCGTCCTGCGGTGAAACTAATTGATGAGTCTGGTAAAGAAATCCGTATTCCAGGTACAGATACGCCAGTGTCTATGGCATTCCCAGTGGGTGCTGTGATTACTGTGCGTGAAGGTCAAGACATCGGTAAAGGTGATGTATTGGCTCGTATCCCACAAGCTTCAAGTAAAACCCGTGACATTACCGGTGGTTTGCCACGTGTAGCAGAATTGTTTGAAGCACGTATTCCAAAAGATGCGGGTATGTTGGCTGAAGTGACTGGTACGATTTCGTTTGGTAAAGAGACCAAAGGTAAACAGCGCTTGATTATCACTGATACCGAAGGCGTGGCTTTTGAAACATTGGTTTCTAAAGAGAAACAAATCTTGGTGCATGATGGTCAAGTGGTAAACCGTGGTGAAACCATTGTTGATGGTGGCGTTGATCCTCATGATATTTTGCGTTTGCAAGGTATCGAAGCATTGACTCGCTACGTTGTGCAAGAAGTACAAGAAGTTTACCGATTACAAGGTGTGAAGATTAGTGATAAACACATTGAAGTGATTATTCGTCAAATGTTACGCCGTGTGAATATTGCTGATTCTGGTGATACAGGCTTTATTACGGGTGAACAAGTTGAACGCGCTGAAGTGATGATGGCCAATGAGAAGATGATTGCAGAAGGTAAACAACCTGCTCGCATTGAAAACGTCTTGTTGGGTATTACCAAAGCATCGTTGTCAACTGACTCATTCTTGTCAGCTGCATCATTCCAAGAAACGACTCGTGTCTTGACTGAAGCTGCTATTATGGGTAAACGTGATGATTTGCGTGGTTTGAAAGAAAACGTAACTGTGGGTCGTTTGATTCCTGCTGGTACAGGTTTGAGTTACCACCGTTCACGTCGTGCTTTGGCTGCTGCAGTTCGTGCAGTAGAAGCAGAAGGCGAAGAGTTTTAAGTTTTAATCGTAAAAGTGTTGTATAAACAACAATAAATTTTACGTAAAGGGAGCCTGATCAAGCTTTGTTCTTGATTATGCTCCCTTTTATATTGCGTTTATAACGGACAACCGTTATACTTTCGGACTTGCTGGCATGGTGCCAGTAAATATTTAATCAATGGGAACGAAAAAATATGCCTACTATTAACCAATTGGTACGCAAAGGACGTCAAAAAGCTGTTTACGTCAACAAAGTACCAGCGCTAGAGGCTTGTCCTCAAAAGCGTGGTGTGTGCACACGTGTATACACAACTACTCCTAAAAAACCTAACTCAGCTTTGCGTAAAGTATGTAAAGTGCGTTTGACTAACGGTTTTGAAGTGATTTCATACATCGGTGGTGAAGGTCATAACTTGCAAGAGCATAGCGTAGTATTGATCCGCGGTGGTCGTGTAAAAGACTTGCCAGGTGTGCGTTACCATACAGTTCGCGGTTCTTTGGATACTGCGGGTGTTAAAGACCGTAAACAGTCTCGCTCTAAATACGGTGCTAAGCGTCCTAAGTAAGGAATGGCAGCGTGGGCAAATTTTGCTCAATTAGAAGCAAATTTGTCGAGTAAGTGAATGTTTTATTGAACATTCCCGAACAAACAGTTCAACTGAATAGAATATATTAAGGAATTAAAATGCCAAGACGCAGAGAAGTCCCTAAACGTGAGATTTTACCAGATCCAAAATTTGGTAGCACTGAATTGACTAAATTCATGAACGTCGTAATGATCGACGGCAAAAAATCAGTTGCAGAGCGCATTGTATATGGTGCTTTGGAACAAATTGCTAAAAAAACAGGCAAAGAAGCTATTGAAGTGTTCAACACAGCGATCGCTAATGCTAAGCCAATCGTAGAAGTGAAAAGCCGCCGTGTAGGTGGTGCTAACTATCAAGTTCCCGTTGAAGTTCGTCCTTCTCGTCGTTTGGCTTTGGCAATGCGTT
>JASLDB010000204.1 GCA_030151665.1 Neisseriaceae bacterium | reverse complement strand
TGGCAACCAAAAAAGCTGGCGGTAGCTCTAAAAACGGTCGCGATTCAGAAGCTAAACGCTTAGGTGTTAAAGCATTTGGCGACGAATTGATTCCTGCAGGTTCTATTATTGTTCGTCAACGTGGTACACGTTTCCACGCTGGTGAAAATGTAGGCATGGGTAAAGACCACACTTTATTTGCAAAAGTTGACGGTTATGTAGAATTCACTGTAAAAGGTGCATTGAACCGTAAAACTGTAAATGTTCGCCCTTACACTGGTAACGACGAATAATTACTAGCTTACAAAGCTGTAAAAGCCCTATCATGTGATGGGGCTTTTTTTATTATCAAAAATGGCTTTTGACGGTAGAATACTGTTTGATAAAGCACAAGGCTCATTAGGTTGCCAGAAGTGCATTCATGCAACCTAATGGGCTTTTATGGGATATAGCACACATGAAATTTGTTGATGAAGCCAAGATTGAAGTCGTGGCAGGCAAAGGTGGTAATGGCGCAGCGAGTTTTCGCCGTGAAAAATTTGTACCGTTTGGTGGTCCAGATGGTGGCGATGGTGGTAAGGGCGGTAGTGTTATTGCCATTGCTGATGAGAATATCAATACCTTGGTAGAGTTTCGTTTTGTAAAGCGTTACCAAGCCAAAGGTGGTGAAAAAGGCCATGGTGGTGATCGTTATGGTCGTGGTGCTGATGATGTGGTATTGCGCATGCCAGTCGGAACAGTTATTTACGATATTGATACCGATGAATTGGTTGCCGATTTGACCGAACATGGTCAAGAAGTAAATTTGGCACGTGGTGGTAAGGGTGGTTTTGGTAATATTCACTTTAAGTCCTCGACCAATCGTGCGCCACGTCAGTGTACGCCTGGTGAAGATGGTGAAATTCGCAATTTGCGTTTGGAATTGAAAGTGTTGGCCGATGTGGGTTTGTTAGGTATGCCCAATGCAGGTAAATCAACATTGATTCGCTCTGTTTCTGCGGCTCGCCCAAAAGTAGCTGATTATCCATTTACCACCATGCACCCTAATTTGGGTGTGGTGCGCATGGATGAAAACCACAGTTTTGTGATGGCGGATATCCCTGGTTTGATTGAAGGTGCTGCTGAGGGTGCTGGTTTGGGGCACCGTTTCTTGCGTCACTTATCACGCACAGGTTTATTATTGCATGTTGTGGATTTGGCACCGTTTGATGAAAGTGTCGATCCTGCTCAAGAGGCTTTGGCTTTGGTTGAAGAGCTGCGCAAATACGATGATGAATTACACGATAAACCACGTTGGTTGGTGCTAAATAAATTGGATATGTTGTATGAAGAAGAGCAGCAAGAGCGTATTGATACGTTCTTGGCCAATATTGCTTGGACACATCCTGCACCCAATGATGAATTTACCTTTGATATGCAAACCCCACGTGTATTTACCATCAGTGCTTTGAATCACAACGGTACGCAGGAGTTGATTTACCAAATTCAGCGTTACTTGGATGAGAAAAAAGAATTGGAACAAGCGGCTAAATTGGCAGCAGCCGATGAGCCTATTGAAAAAATGCAAACTGATACCAATATCTTTAAGCCTGAATAAGTAATTTGTTTGATAGACCAACCAACTGAGAGAGTTATGTTAACTGTATACAATACCTTAACACGTCAAAAAGAAAAATTTGAGCCTTTGGATCCCAAAAATGTGCGCATGTATGTGTGCGGCATGACGGTATATGACTATTGTCACTTAGGTCATGCGCGTGTGATGGTGGCTTTTGATATGGTGGCTCGTTGGTTGCGTTATTCGGGATACCCTTTGACTTATGTGCGCAATATTACAGATATTGACGACAAAATCATTGCTCGTGCTGCTCAAAACCATGAAAGCACTGCTGAATTAACCAAACGGTTTATTGATGCCATGCATGAAGATGGTGCTGCTTTGGGTGTGTTACGACCAGACCAAGAGCCCAAAGCCACGGAATACGTTGCACAAATGGTGGCCTTGATTGAGCGTTTGATTGCCAATGGTAAAGCCTATCCAGCCGACAATGGTGATGTGTATTATGCTGTGCGAGAATTTGCAGCATACGGACAATTGTCTGGCAAAAGTTTGGATGATTTGCGTGCAGGTGAGCGTGTGGATGTTGATAATTTCAAACGTGATCCATTGGATTTTGTGTTGTGGAAAGCCGCCAAAGCAGGTGAGCCAGCTTGGGAAAGCCCTTGGGGGCAAGGTCGTCCAGGTTGGCATATTGAGTGTTCTGCCATGGGTGAAGAGGCTTTTGGCGAGACATTTGATATTCATGGAGGTGGCGCAGACTTGCAATTTCCACACCATGAAAATGAAATTGCCCAAAGCTGTGGTGCAAGCAATGCTTGTGCTCATGATCATGTAGGTGACAAGCCCATGCAAAGCCATGTTCGTTATTGGATGCACAATGGTTTTATCCGTGTTGATAACGAAAAAATGTCCAAATCGTTGGGTAACTTTTTTACCATTCGTGAAGTCTTGCAACAATTTGATGCTGAAGTGGTCCGCTTTTTCATTTTACGTGCCCATTATCGCAGTCCATTGAATTATTCAGATGCCCATTTAGAAGATGCCAAAGGTGCGTTAACCCGCTTGTACACGGCATTGAATAATGTGGCACCTGTGCCATTTGATTTGGTAGCAGATCGCAATGAATATGTTGATCGCTTTGAAGTGGCGATGAATGATGACTTTAATACAGTAGAAGCTGTAGCGGTCTTGTTTGAATTGGCCAATGAAGTGAATAAGCATCAAGATGCCAAGTTGGCTGGTTGTTTGAAGGCTTTGGCCGCGGTATTGGGTCTATTGGAGCGTGATGCGCAAGCATTTTTACAAGGTGGTGTTGCTAATGATGATGAGGCGGCACAAATTGATGCATTGCTAGCTGAACGGCAACAAGCGCGTTTGGATAAAAACTGGGCGGAGTCGGATCGCATTCGGGATGTCTTGGGTCAAATGGGTATTGTGGTTGAAGACAAGGGTGGTGTAACCACTTGGCGCCGTTCTTGAGTTTTAAATTGGTCAAATGGCAAAATAACACTTGCCATTTTCTACAAAAGAATAGATAATTTCACGCTTCACTGTAGTACAGGCAAATCCCCTGTGCCCGCTAACTAAGGAAATTTCCATGAAAAATGATATTCATCCAGAATACACTGACGTTAAAGTAACTTGCTCTTGTGGCAATGCTTTCACTACTAAATCAACCATGGCTAAAGAAGCCTTCTCAATCGAGGTTTGTTCAGAATGCCATCCATTCTACACTGGTAAACAAAAAATCGTTGACAG
>JASLDB010000060.1 GCA_030151665.1 Neisseriaceae bacterium | reverse complement strand
TCAATGTCCCTAGGCAAAAAAGTCACATTATTGTCCTTGGCTTTTTTGACAGCACGGCTTTGATTTTTTCCCGTTAACAACTTTAGTTGCCATGTTTTTTCAGCTCGTAAGGCTTTCTGAGGGCTTAAAACCATTAAATTCAACAGTTTTTTGCCCGCAGCCAGTGCATCAGGTGAGCGCTCAATTAAGCGATTGGCTAACTCATAAGCAGCAGCCAATGGGGCGTTCGCAATGTGTGTGACCATGCCATAATCACTGGCTTCTTGTCCTGAAAACAATTTGGCGGTATAGGTTAATTCACGCAAGATATCCATGCGCACCACACCAGCAGCCGTTTGAGTCAAACCCATATCAGGCACAATACCCCAACGTGCTTCCATAATTGACCATGTGCTTTGCGGATGCACCACACGAAAATCACAAGCCAAAGCCAATTGTACCCCTGCTCCCAAGCAATGCCCTTCAATGGCAGCAATCACAGGGACAGGCAAGTCCCGCCATACCAATGCTGCTTCTTGAAACAAGCTGTAACTGGGCTTAAACAATTCCCAAAACACAAAGCGTTTTGGTGCTGTTTTTAAATCATTTAAATCCAAACCCGCACAAAATGTTGCCTCACTGCCTGTTATCACCACAGCACAAACATGTTTATTGCGCCGCAAGCTTTTACCGCATGCCACCAATTCACGCATCATTTCGAAACTCATGGCATTTTTACAATCAGGCCGATTCAACACCACCGTGGCAATGCCTTCATCAATCTGTACAGACAAGCATTTCATGCAAGTTCTCCTTTATATTTATCGATTTTTATTGTTTTTTCAAAAATAACAGCCCCACACCTGCACTGGCCAATAAACTGGCACAGCAACGGTTAAATACTCGCTTGCGTTTAGGTGCATCAAACCATTGTTTCAAATAAGAACCCAGTAAGGCATAAATGGCAATCGCGATCCATTCCAATGCCAAAAATAACAAACCCAAAACAGCAAATTGCTTGGTTGTGGATAAAGCAGTATCAACGAATTGAGGCAAAAAAGCCGTAAAAATCAAAATGGCTTTGGGGTTTCCTGCTGCCATCCAAAATTCTTGCCGGATTAACACCCCAATAGGGGCTTTTTGCTTACTCTCAATAGGATTATCTACAACCACTTTGGCATGCCATAATCCCCAAGCAACATACAATAAGTACATGGCACCCAAGGTTTTAATAATCAAAAATAAAATAGCCGATGTTTGCAATACCACTGCCAAACCTGTTGCTGCCAATGCAATCATCACCACAAATGCCAATAACCTACCCATACCAGCAGCACAAGCCACCCGAAAACCATATTGACTAGCATTATTTACTGACAATAAGTTATTGGGCCCTGGTGCCAAATTCAAAGCAAAACAGGCTGGTAGAAAAATAAGCAATGTACTCCAAGACATTGGTTTTCTCTCCTATAATGTGTGTTGCTGCACCCAATCATTCGCAGCTTGTAAACGCTCAATAGTACCCACATCTATCCACGTTTTATTATGCAATTGCCCACTGACTTGTTGATTCATCATGGCTTCTCGCAATAATGGGGCTAGTTTTGCCTTTGTTTTGGGTACAATATTGGCAAATAAATCAGGATGGTACACACCCATCCCAGAAAAAGTATAGGCTTGTTTTTGCCAAGCTTCTCCATGCACATATTGATGATTGTCTAAACCAAAATCACCATTGGGATTGTGTTCAGGGTTATTCACCAACCAAAGGTGAGCCAATTGCCCATTCTCACGCATGTCTGCACCAATCGGTAAAGCTGCTGCAAAATCAATATCGGTTAATACATCGCCATTAATCACCAAGAATGGCTCTTGCCCTAATAAAGGCAGTGCAGTAGCAATGCCACCTGCGGTTTCCAAACCACTCTCACCTTCTGGTGAATACGCAATGTTCACACCATAATCAGCCCCATCACCCAACGTGTCTTCAATTTGCTGACCTAACCAAGCATGATTAATCACAATATTTTGAAAGCCTGCCGCTTGTAATCGACGCAAATGCCACCCAATCAACGGTTCTGATCCTACTTTTAATAATGGCTTCGGGCAGGTATCGGTTAAAGGCCGCATGCGTTCACCACGACCTGCTGCCAAAATCATTGCTTTCATGTTGTTCTTCCTTGCGCTTATCAACGCATTGTAATCAAGATAATCTGGAGTAAAAAAACCAATTGAGCTATTGTGCCACGATGCAGCATTCGTGGCACAGCTGTGGCATATTTGTTGTAGCGCAGCAAAGCAATCAAGGTTTTTAGTTTTGCTATTTCTTTGAATAAAGTTTTTATATTTTTAATTAATTTAGAATTAAATGCCTTTTAATAAACTTTATAACAATATTAGACGCAATAATATTGCTAAATGCTATTTTCTATCGCTTGCTTTTCAATTGAAAAACCGTTAGGCTGATATTTTTACGCATAATAAGAACTTAGGGACACAGTTATGACATTAGATGAAATCAAAAATACCGATGACGTCAAGATTAAAGAAGTCAAAGAGTTATTACCTCCACTGGCCCACTTGTATGAATTGCCGCTAAGTAAAGAAGCTGCAGACATGATTCACCTTACCCGTGAAGACATTTCACGTTTGGTACATGGTCAAGATGACCGTTTATTGGTGGTTATTGGCCCTTGCTCAATTCACGATACCAAAGCGGCACTTGAATATGCCAAACGTCTTATGCCTTTGCGTAAAAAATACCAAGACCAATTGTTAATTGTGATGCGTGTTTATTTTGAAAAACCACGCACCACCATTGGCTGGAAAGGTTTGATTAACGATCCACACTTAAATGGCACATTTGATATCAACGCAGGCTTACGCCAAGCACGTGGTTTATTATTGGAATTAAACACCATGGGCATGCCCGCTGCCACAGAATTTTTGGACATGATTACGCCACAATACTATGCAGATTTAATCAGTTGGGGGGCGATTGGTGCTCGTACCACAGAAAGCCAAGTACACCGTGAATTGGCCTCAGGCTTATCATGCCCAGTTGGCTTTAAAAATGGCACAGATGGCAACTTAAAAATTGCCATCGACGCCATTGGTGCTGCCAGCCATTCACACCATTTTTTATCTGTGACCAAAAGTGGTCATTCGGCCATTGTGCACACAGCCGGCAACCCAGATTGCCATGTGATTTTGCGTGGTGGCAAAACACCCAATTACAGTTCAGAACACGTGCAAGCATCGGTAGAACAATTGACCAAAGCCAATGTCACCCCCAAACTGATGGTCGATTTTAGCCATGCCAATAGTTCAAAAGACTATCGCCGCCAAATGGAAGTTGCCGATGATGTTTGCGCTCAAATGGCATCAGGTGAACAAAATATTATGGGTGTGATGATTGAAAGTCATTTGGTTGAAGGTCGCCAAGACCAAAAAGTCGGCGAAACATTAACCTATGGTCAAAGCATTACCGATGCATGTATTGGTTGGGACGCCACTGAAACCATCTTGGCACAATTAGCGCAAGCGGTAACCGCCAAACGCCAAGCTCAATAAACCATAGCACCAAATACAAAAACAAAAAAGCTGCGAGAATCATCCTCGCAGCTTTTTTTAATGTTGCACACACCACCGTTAATTGAATCCACGTTTAAACAAAGCCAGTTTAGCATCCAATAAAGGTTCTAATATTGCGTAGCTGTCCCAGTTATCTTCTACATGATAGAGGCTTTCCAACGCATCACAATCCATTGCATCATAATAATCCGCAAAAAAACCACCGTGTTGCTGCGCAAATTCAGTATCGTTATCATAATATGCCAATGCAAATGCTTGTCCTAAGTCGTTTAAATCCTCTAACTCCAATTTTTCATCACAAACGTCCATAATAAACTGACTACCTGTCATTTTGCGTTGCCGAATCAATGCTACTTCTTTTGCAGAATGGGTTAGCAAATCATCGTTAATTAACTGACGCTGTATGCACCATGCTAAAAACAAGCCCATGTGTGTCATGGCATGTACCGTTGGTAAATCCATTGGGTAATCGGCATCATAATGCCAAGATGCATCATCCAGTTTCATGCGCTATCCCCTTGTAATCATGGTGAGTGGTTGACCTTAGCATACCCGAGCCGCTTTACCCGAGCAAGCCATTTTCTTGACTTTAAAATCATGATTGCACCCATTTACCAACATATTTTTAATTATTTAGATGTGATACTTGCCAACCTACAATATATTTAAATATCATAAAGAGTTATTATTCCAATGGGATGCTCGAATGCCAAGCCATGATATCGCCATGTATTACCAAGAAAATGTTCAAAACCATGAAGAGTTGGCTCATTTGGTAGCCCATATCTTGCGTGCAGTTTTGGATAGTCATGGCATTTGTTATGTCGACATTCCCATGCGCATTAAAAGTTTGAGCAGTACCTTACAAAAATGCCAAAACAAACAATACCAATCCATTCATGAAGTCACTGATTTAATTGGCCTACGTGTCGTCGCCTTGGTTGAAAAAGATTTATTGGCCATTGAAAATGTGATTCGTGCCAACTTCGCTATCGATGAAAGTCGCTCAAGTAACAAAGGTAACGCATTGGGCACCAATCAAGTGGGTTATCGGTCTGTGCATTTTTTGTGCACTTTGGATGAACAACGGGTGTCTTTGCCTGAGAATCAACGCTTTGCCAATATGCACTTTGAAATCCAAATTCGCACAGCCCTGGCACACACTTGGGCAGAGATTGAACACAAAGGCAACTACAAGTGCAATCCAGGCTTACCAGACCATTTAAAGCGCCGCTTTGGTTTATTGGCTGGTGTTCTGGAGTCGGCAGATTTAGAATTCAATCGCCTAACCGATGAAGTCGATCGCTACTACCAAGCCTTACACCCCAGCTTGCCACCCAAAACGCTCAAGATAGCCAAACAAACTTCTCTTATTCATGCGTTTCACCAACAATTGCAAAACATGGGCTTGGCAATAGAAGCGCAGCAATTATCCAGTATTGATCCCATTTGGTTTTGCACCCAATTAAGACATTTTGAAATTCACAATACTGAAGATTTGTGCCAATTGTTTAATCAACAGGATTTGCAAGAAACCTTGGCCAAAATGGAAGAATACCAACAGCCCAAAACTTTATTTACGCTCTTATCGTCTATACTCATGAGAAAAGACCCTAGGCGTTATCTGTCCTTACTAAGTAAACAACAATTGGCGTATCTTCTGACCACACCAAAACATTGGCTCTATTACCAAAACCTGATTCAAGCGCCCATATAAAAAACGCTGCCCTTTGGCAGCGTTTGGTATCCATTCTGTTTTAATTGGCTTCAGAGCGTTTAAAATGTTTTGCCCTAAATCCAAGCAAAAATAAACTGGCAAAATACAAAACACAACCAACCACCACCAAGCACATTAATTGCATCACCCGTTGGCTACCATGCACGTGCCAATTCAATGGGTAGAAGGTTTGCATTTGCAAATACCACAAACCTGCACCCATGATTGAAATGGCAATCATCAATTTAATCAAAAAGGCAGTCCACCCTTTTGATGGTTGGTAAATACCATGTTTACGCAATAGCACATACAAAATAAAGGCATTCAAACACGCGCCCAAACCAATTGCCAATGCCAAACCCACATGCTGTAGTTTCCACACAAATAACAGGTTCATCACCTGTGTCATGATTAAAGTAAAAATCGCCACTTTCACTGGTGTTTTAATGTTTTGTCTGGCATAAAAACCGGGTGCCAATACTTTCACCAAAATCAAACCCACCAAACCAAAAGCATAGGCCACTAAAGCATACTGTGTCATCAGTGCATCATGGTGTGAAAATTTGTTGTACATAAAGAGCGTTGCCACCAATGGGTATGACAAAACTGCTAAGCCCACTGCAGCTGGTAGCGCCAGTAACATACACAATCGCATCCCCCAATCCAATAAGGCGGAGAACTGTTCGGTATTTTTACTGGATGCGTGTTTGGATAAGGTTGGTAACAAAATCGTGCCCAATGCCACCCCCAAAACACCAGTTGGCAATTCCATTAAACGGTCAGCGTAATACATCCACGACACACTACCAGACACCAAAAAAGAAGCAAAAATAGTGTTAATCACCAAGGAAATCTGTGCAACAGAAACCCCTAAAATCGCTGGTGCCATTTGCTTTAAAACCCGATTCACCGCCACATCTTTAAAGTTAATTTTAGGTCGCTTTAAAAACCCCAATTTAAACAAATAGGGCAATTGGAAACACAATTGCAAAATTCCACCAAAAAATACCGCCCAAGCCAAAGCCAAAACAGGTGGGTTAAAATAAGGTGCCAAAAACAACGAGAACACAATAAACGAAATGTTCAAAAAAGTGGGGGTAAAAGCGGGAATGGTGAATTGGTGGTAAGTATTCAAAATACTACCCACCAATGATGACAATGAAATCAGCAAAATATACGGAAAAGTAATGCGCAGCATTTGCACGGATAAATCAAATTTAGCAGCATCACTGGCAAAACCTGGGGCCGTAATATACAAAATCACCGGCGCAGCCAACATACCAATCGCCGTTACAATCAGCAAAACAAACGTCAACATCCCTGCCACATATTGAATAAAAGCAGCAGTGGCTTCTTGTGATCGGGTTTCTTTGTACTCTGCTAAAATCGGCACAAATGCTTGCGAAAATGCCCCTTCAGCAAAAATGCGACGCAACAAATTGGGCAATTTAAAAGCCACAAAAAAAGCATCTGTCGCCATGCCCGCACCAAAAGCACGCGCAATAATGGTGTCACGGACAAAACCCAACACCCGAGAAACCATGGTCATGCTGCTGACCTTGGCCAAGGTTCGTAACAAATTCATTTTAATAATCGCCTTCGCAACGAATCTTAATGTGCAGACGCTTCGTCTGCATCACTGTGGATAAATTTCACAAAATTCAAAGCCACACTTTGATCCAAAAGATTAATGTGACTGGCTTTTAACCACACGCGAGATTTAGGCATACACACTGGGATACCCAAAGCACGTGATACCATTGGTAAACCTTCTAAACGCACCAACTCCTCGCGCAACACCAAGGCTTTCACCTCGGTAATATTTTGCTGCTGCAAATACACCAAACTCCAATACAATTCCATTTGGCGTTGGAAATCCGCATAAGCTGAATAAGCCGATTCAAATTGACGCAACAAGGCAAACAAATCGCTGTTGTTCTTTTCAAATCGCAATGGGTATTTTTCTTCGTCAATCAAACTCAATAATTGGCGTTGATTAATGTAATCCGTTGCACGGCGAAGCGGTGATGTGCACCAAGCATAATGCGAAACGCCCATGCCAATATGCCCTTCTGACTGTGTACTAAAGCGCACTTTGCCAGCAGGTTGCACTCGAAAAATCGCACTGGTTTCACTTTCATCTAACCATTTTGCCCAACGGCTATTGGCCAAAATCATCAATTCGGACACCAAGGTATCCAATGGAGCACCACGTTCACGGGTTGAGATACTCACTTGGTTGTCATCATCCAACTCAATGCTAAAGTCGTATTGTGTGGGTCTGGTGTCATCAAAGCGATCCCGTTTTTTCTGCTCATTAATGGCAAATTCGTATAACCAAATCAAATCTTTTTGGTGTTCAAATGCTTCGGCTTCACCATCTGCCAAACTTGTGCCCACTTGGTGATTGAACAAAGGCTCAATTTGCTGTAAGCGCAAATTTTTGGCAATCATCACGGCTTCAATTTTACTAATCGGTTCACTGACATTGCCATCAACATCGACATCCACATACATACTCACCGCTGGTCGATATGTACCCTCGTCTAAGCTATATGCCTGAATCCAGCTTTCTGGCAACATGGTTACCTTGTCACCAGGAAAATACACCGTACTCAAGCGCTCAAAAATTAATTTTTCAATTGCAGAGTCAGGTGTAACACCCAAACTGGGTGCAGCAATATGAATACCAATTCGCTTCACACCATTGTCTAAATGCTGCACTGAAATGGCATCATCCACTTCAGTTGTGCTCTCATCGTCAATTGAAAAAGCAGCCACATCGGCTTTGGGTAAATCAGCCCCCACCATCTCAACAGGAATATCTGCCGCTTCTAAACCTTTGGGGAAGTTTTGCAAGGTAAAGCCTTGCAATAAATAATCTGGAATCGAAGCAATACCACCCACGTCTTGCGCCAATACCAATAATGACTTTTTGCCCTGATCCGCAGCCTTGCTAAAGGCTTTGTATGTCAAAGCCTGTTTATCAGGTGCGTGCAAAATTTTAGGCAAATCTTGTTGAATTTCCGTTGGCAACATACCTGATAGCAATTGTTCTGCCCACGCATCAATCTGTTCATCTTGTTGTTTTTTGCGTTCAATGGCTGCCAATGCTTGTTGCAAAATATCTTCAGGCGCAGCTTTAAACATGCCTTTGCTTTTTTTGTGGAAATACATGGGGGCCGCGTACAAAGCGATTAGTGTCGCTGCCACAGCAATCTGACTGGGTTTATTGCCAAAATATTCAGCCGCAATGGCTTCGGCGCTGATTTCTTCTTCGCCAGACACTTCCCACAGCAAATCAATATCAATTTGAGCACTTTCCTCTTGGGCACGCTCCAAAAAACCCGCCATGTCTTCGCTAAACTCCACAAACACATTATTGGCTTTCACTTTGGCCCGTTTACCGTGCTGTGTATCCACTTGGTAAGTGGCTTCATTTTTTTGCACAATAGCGGCCACTTTGAATTGACCTGATTCTTCATAAAAAATATTCATATGGATATCAATTAACCTTAAGGCAACTCTTGCCCAATGCATGACGACGATGGAAAGTTGATTATTATAACGCATCTCATTCTATTGCTACGTTTTTTACGCTTGCGAACATTCTTAACCCGCACAAAAAAGCCCAGCGC
>JASLDB010000052.1 GCA_030151665.1 Neisseriaceae bacterium | reverse complement strand
TGTGTTATATTAATTTCACTTTGTTACAAAACTCATTGGCATTTCAGTCAATGTTCAATTTGTTTCTCGCTCTGCTTGATCCACAGAAAAAGACAAAACAATAACAAAATATAAGAAAGGATAAGACATGCAACATCGTCGCAGACTCAATAACTTTAATGCAATGCGTCGCAAACAACGTCAACCAGACCAAATGCCGACTAAGCAAAGCTAAATAAAAACCGCCAATTTGGCGGTTTTTTTATGGTTAGATCCCCAATATCATCTCATCAAGTCATTGAGCATCTTTGTGAATCAACAGTCATGGCTATCTATTGAACAATATCCAATTGTCGCACTTCAATTTCAGTTGTACGAGCCACAGGGTTATGATCAACCTGCCCCAAAATCCTCACTTTAATACTTGGGGTCACTTTTTGGTTGCGCCACACTTTTTGATTCACTTCAATTTTAATTTCACCTGAACCATCCTCAAACATGAATTCTTGTGGATTCAGGCTTTTCGCAGGACCTGTAATATAACCTTCTAATAAAACAAATACATCATCAGCTTGTTGTTTTGCGGCTGCAACCGTGGTTAATTGTGTGTAAGTTCCTTTATTGATGACAGGTGCAGCTGAACCGTCTTGTACAAAACCGCCTTGGGCAAAACTGCATACAGGGAAAACCAACATAGCAGCAACCAAGATTTTGCTTAATTTTTTCATCGTATACTTTCAGGATTAATGTTGAATTGCCGTTAAAAACACTCGGCCTCAATAGCAAATAATATTAACAACTATCGCAATCATATCAGTAAACCAGATGGAATATTATGATTACTTCATGCAAAAATCCGTATGCCTTTGAAAAATATAATTCATGATAGCCAATGGTTAGCACAGTTAAATTCACAAAGTATGCAGTAACAAACTAAGTTGATTCTTTTCGCCCACTTCTTAATGCAGCCAATTGCGACCGAATAGAATCCAATTTTTGTTTGCCCTCATCACGACTGATAATGGGTTCGCTGTGTTTTCGCCCGAAAAACCGCAAATCCTCTTGTGGCATTTCGTCCATAAAACGACTGGGTTCAGGGAAATGCCATTGCCCCGCTTTTTTGCGCTTGACACAATGGGTTAAAGTTAAGCTTTTTTGGGCACGGGTAATGCCCACGTACATTAACCGACGTTCTTCTTCAATTTTATCGTCTTCTTGGCATTCAGCATGGGGAAAAAGCCCTTCTTCACAACCAACCAAAAAGACATGCGGATATTCCAATCCTTTAGAGGCATGCAAAGTCAACATTTTAATCGAATCGATTTCATCTTGGTCCTTGCCATCCAACAAATTAATCAAAGCAATGGTTTGCCCCAATTCAATAATATTTTTACCATCTTGCTCACCCTTATTGTGTAACCATCTTGCCAAGTCTTGGACATTTTTCCATTTCATTTCACCCCGCTTGCCTTCTTCTGTGGCATGCAAATGGTTTTCGTATTGAATTTTTTCCAAAAGTGATTGAATAAATTCGCCCGCCCCCATGCTTAGTGCGTCAGTTGCACATTGTTGTAGCAATTGCATAAACTGAAACACATCTTGCTGACTATTGCTAGGCAATAACTTAATGGCCTCGGGGTGGCTGGCGGTTTCAAATAAGCTACATTGGTGGACGTGGGCAAATTCATTGAGTTTGGCCAAGGTCACTTCGCCAATGCCACGTTTGGGTGTGGTAATGGCTCGCAAAAAAGCAGGATCATCATTTTCATTAATTAATAGACGAACATAAGCCAAAATATCTTTGATCTCAGCCCGATCAAAAAAACTTTGCCCACCCGATATTTGGTACGGAATGCGTTGAGAACGCAAAGCTTCTTCAAATAATTTGGCTTGGTGATTGCCACGGTACAAAATAGCATAATCATTGAATTTGGCTTTATCGCCTCGTTCTAGTTTGCTTTGCAATATTTTGCCTGCTACCACTTCTGCTTCATGGCGCTCGTTTTGGCAGGTGATGATTTGAATTTCATCCCCCATGCCAAATTCACTCCACAATTTTTTCTCAAACAATTTGGTTGGGTTATTGCTAATCACTTGATTGGCAACTTTTAAAATCCGTGCTGTTGAGCGGTAGTTTTGTTCTAGCTTCACCACTTTCAATTGTGGGTAATCCACTTGCAGTAATTTCAAATTTTCAACATTGGCTCCACGCCAAGCATAAATACTTTGATCGTCATCACCCACGGCAGTAAAACGACCTTCTAAACCAGTTAATTGCCGCATTAAAGCATATTGGCAAGCATTGGTATCTTGGCACTCATCAATTAATAAATACTGCAAACGCTCTTGCCATTTATAGCGAATATCGGGGTTATTTGCCAAGATTTCAGCGGGTATTTTAATTAAATCATCAAAATCGACCGCTTGATAAGCTTGCAATGTGCTTTGGTAGCTAGCATAGAGCAATGCCATTTGTCGCTCCCATTCATTGCTTGCCATCAGTAGAGCATCTTCAGGTGATTTTAAGTCATTTTTCCACAAAGACACTTGGCTTTGTACCTTGAATAAAGCTTCTTTGCCACTGCTACCCAAGATTTCTTGCATGATTTTTTGACTGTCAGAGCTGTCTAAAATGGAGAATTGCTTTTTATAGCCGACAGCTGCTGCCTCTTCACGCAGCATGCGCATGCCCAAAGAGTGAAATGTACAAACTGTTAAACCTTTGCTTTCGCTCTTGTCCAATTGCAATGCCATGCGTTCTTGCATTTCTTTGGCCGCTTTATTGGTAAAAGTAATGGCGGCAATTTTGTGGGCAGGATAATGTTTTTTTCTAATCATGTAGGTGATTTTTTGGGTAATCACCCGTGTTTTACCACTGCCTGCGCCAGCCAAAACCAATAATGGTCCACCTAAATACTCAATGGCTTCTTGTTGTTGAGGGTTTAATTTCATGTTTAATCGCCCAATTGCCAATCAATCGGTATTTTGCCCTGTGCTAACAAATAAGCATTGGCTTTTGAAAAATGCTGACAACCCAAAAAACCGCGGTAAGCTGACAATGGCGATGGATGTGGCGCAGTTAAGACCAAATGTTTATTGGTATCAATATTGGCACCTTTGGTCTGGGCAGGTTTGCCCCACAACATAAACACCACATTGTTTTGTTGTTCATTGATTGCAGCAATCACTGCATCAGTGAATCGCTCCCATCCCCATTTTGCATGTGAATGAGGCAAATGGGCTTCAACAGTTAGTACATTATTGAGCAATAAAACCCCTTGCTTGGCCCATGCCATTAAATAACCATGGTCTGGGGTTTGAAAACCAGCAATATCCTCTGCCAATTCCTTGTACATATTGCGTAAGGATGGTGGTGTGTCGATGCCTTTATTGACTGAAAACGCCAAACCATGAGCTTGGTGGTCATTGTGATAGGGATCTTGCCCCAAAATCACCACTTTAATATCAGCAAATGCTGTGTTATCAAAAGCAGCAAACACTTCGTTGGCTGGTGGGAAAATCGTTTTTCCACTTTGTCTGGCTTCATCAATCTTCTGCCAAAGTTGTTGAAAATATTCACTGCTTTTTTCTGCTGCCAGAACCGATTGCCACGTTGCCATTGACCACTCCTTAATTAAGGTTATTAGTGTAACAAAAATTCAGCCAAAATTTACTTGAGGTAGCATTTTTTCTTCGCAGCACCGCCAAATCCAAATTAATGCCTGCTTAAGCAATAAATAATTTTGTAGCAAAACTTAATATAAAACAATTTTTTGGCGCTTCTAGGCCATGACAAGTTTAGTCACATCAAATCTTATCTAATTTTTTGCGATACAATGAACACTATTGTGGCTTATTAAATGGATGAATCATGAATAGCATTGCCATTCACCATGAAATTGTTGTGATTGGCGCTGGTCCCGTTGGGGCTTTAATGGCGCTAAACCTCAAACAACAAGGTTATGATGTATTGCTAATTGAAGCGCGTGCCCAAGGCAGCGAAATTAATGACAAACGCACACTGGCATTATCTTACAACAGTTTACAAGCCTTTTTAGAAGCTGGTGTGCCTTTGAGTGACGCACAATTAACCCCGATTCACCAAGTTCATGTGTCACAACAAAATGCATTTGGTCGCACAGCACTGTGTCAAGAAGACATGAATTTGCCCTACTTAGGGCAAGTCGTTGACTACAAAAATATTGTTAAATCATGCGAAACAGCATTAGACAATACCCAAGTGGCAACACGTTGGCAAAGCCCTGTTGTGGATGTGCGCACCACCGAACAAATGGCAATGGTCACTTTACAATCAGGACAAACCATCACTTGCCAATGGGTGATTTTGGCTGAAGGCGGCCCCTTGACCGCCCATTTACCCAATATGAGACGCCACGAATACAATTACCAACAATCGGCTTGGGTCAGTACCATTCATTTCAAAAATAAACCACAAGGTGTGGCTTATGAACGATTTTCTGATGCAGGTCCCATGGCGCTTTTGCCATATGGTGATGCTTATCGTCTCATTTGGACTCGTTCACACACCGATGCCAAAACCCTGAATACATTGCCACAAGACAAGCTCATTCAAGCCTTTGAAGCTTCATTTGGGCAGCGATTAGGGCCGATTGATGCCATCAGTGACATGGCCAGTTTTCCTTTGGTGTTAAAACAAATGAATCAAGTTTATAGCCAACGTGTAATTTGTATCGGCAATGCAGCCCAAACCATGCACCCTGTGGCTGCTCAAGGGCTAAATTTAGGCGTTCGTGATGCACAAGCATTAAGCAAATGCTTTAAGCAAAAAGATGCCTTGTACAATAGCCGCTTAGGCAAAGAATATGGCTTATCTCGTAGTCTAGACGCACATAGCATTGTGGGCTTTACCCACAGTTTGGTCACCGTTTTCGATCAACCCAGTACCACATTAAGGGTTGGCCGAGGTGCCGTAATGGCAGCCTTAGATGCCATACCATTTTTACGCAAAAAATTTACTCGACATTTAATTTATGGCCTATAAGGCAAAAGGATATTAATCATGACCAAAAGACTAAATGTTGATGTGGTGATTATCGGTGGTGGTTTGGTGGGTGCAAGCATGGCATTGGCTTTGCAAGCACAAAAAAAACGGGTAGCACTATTAGAACGCAGCCCTGCTTCAGATCGTGTTGATGCCTTAAATCAAGGTTGGGATGCGCGTATTTTTGCTATTAGCCCTGCCAACAAACAATTTTTAAGCCGCTTGAATGCTTGGCCTGATTCGCATCGTGTCCAAGCTGTTTCACAAATGGATGTCAAAGGTGACAACCAAGGCAATATCATTTTTGATGCACAAGATGCCAACAGTGAACACCTAAGCTATATCGTAGAAAATCGTTGGTTGCTCAATGGCATTTGGCAACAATTTAGCGACGAATGGATTACTGTGATTCGTGAAGATGCCTTGAGTATTGAAACAGACTTAAACCAAGCACAAGTGCATTTGGCCAATGGTCAGGTTTTGCATAGCAAATTGATTATTGGTGCTGATGGTGCCAATTCTTGGGTTCGCACCCAAGCCAATATCCGCACCCAAGCAGATCCTTATCATCACTTTGGTGTTGTTGCCAATTTTGAAATCGAAAAACCACACCACCAAACTGCTTACCAATGGTTTAAAGATGGTGAAGTTTTGGCCTACTTGCCTTTGCCTGATCATAAAATGTCTATGGTTTGGTCAACAGCCAACCCTGACAAATTACTAAACCTCTCCCCAGAAGAACTAGCCAAAACTGTTGCCAAACAAGGTCAACAACAATTGGGGCAATTAAAATGCATTACCCAAGCTCACGCATTTGAACTGATTTTACGCCGACCAGAATCCACCATTGCCACTCGCATTGCTTTAATTGGTGATGCAGCGCACACCATTCACCCACTGGCTGGACAAGGGGTCAACTTGGGTTTTGGTGATGTGATTGAGTTGTCTAAAATTCTATCGCGAGCCAACACCAATTTAGGCGCAACACAGCAATTACAACAATACGAGCAAAATCGCTTGGCTGCTGTTCGCACCATGCAAATGGGCTGTGATAGCTTATTTCGCTTGTTTGCCAATGAACAAATTCCTGGTATTGCCCAAGTCAGAAACATCGGCTTGAGTTTGGTGAATAAATTGTCTTGGTTCAAAACCCAATTGATTCGCCATGCCATGGGTCTTTAGCAACACAAGATTGACACGGTTGAGAAATTAGTAGCCCTACCACACCAATGCCATGTTACATTGGTGTTTTTTCATCCATAATAAGCAGCAATCACACCACTCAACAGACAAAATAGGTGAAACATGTCCAATGTCTTAGCACAATTCAGTAAAACATCACTTTTATTATTGATTTTTGTTCTCACTGGGCTTTGCTTGGCCACATTTTTGGGAAAAAAACTTTGGAATCGTCGCCAAGCCACCTCAACCCAAGCCGATGACGAGTTAAAAATTGTTTTGGGAGCCGTTTTGTCATTGTTTGGTTTGCTAATTGGCTTTCTCTTAACCATTGCCATCAGTGGTTACAATAGCCGCATACAAGCGGAGGAAAATGAAGCGGTTGCCATTGGCAATGCGTTTCAACGAACCTCACTTTTGAATGATGAGCACCAAATCATTGCTGAAAATTTGCTACAAGAGTATCTCAGTTTACGCATAGCATTTTATGAAGCTGATGACCAAGTGTCTCGTGATAAAAGTCGATTGCAGTCAATTCAATTGCAAACCAAAATGTGGCTAATGATTAGCAATGTCGCCAAAAAAAAGCCTGACCCCGTCATCGCAACAGTCTTAAATGCTTGCAATGATTTGTACACTGCCCAACAACGAACATTGTCCAATTGGCGTGCTCAAGTGCCATTACTGGCATGGGTATTGCTGATGCTTTTTGCCTTGTGTTCTAATTTTTTAATTGGTTATAACATTCGTGGTGTGCGTGGTAACAATGCTCTGCTTTTGACCTTACCCATTTTGACGACATTGGCTTTATTCATGATTGCTGAAATAGACGCTCCTGGTGAGGGCATTATTCATGTCACGCCAGACAACCTGCAAGCTGTGCGTGTAACAGTGGCCAAAGGTGGGTTAGCACCTTAATCATTTTGGCACAGGTACAAAACACTTTCATGCCAGTGCCCGTAACACACTGTGCTATTTGATTAAGCAGCCTAATAAGCCCCATTGTGGGTTTTAATTAGCGTATGTCTTCATCCATGGCTTGGGCAATAATATCAAAATCATGGTTACTGATTTCAAATACACCAAAACGAAATTGATAACCCCAGTTGCGGTTATTTTGGGTCCACATTAATCGGGGCAGTAATGGATGTATTGCAGCTTTCTTTGCACGAAGCCAGGAGACATTGCGGCGAAAAGGATGAAAGCCATTGCCCATATCAACCTGAAATGGTTCACCGATTTTGACAACACCAATCGCAGTAAATGCCTGCAATTTGTCTTTCCCCTGAAATGTTTGCGTTGGCGAGTAATAGACAACCCTATCATTGGGTTGAATACGATTTAATGGTCCACCTTTGCCGTGGCAAACCTGCATAAAACCTTCTCTTTTCCCCCGTTCGACATGTTCTGCCGATGCAACAGCAATCCAATTTTTTCTCATCTCAATATCCATTAACTGGCTAATCGATATGGATTGTAAAGATTGTTTGTGTCAGTTATTGTCAGTAGCCAAATCTGAACAAGCAAACAGAAGAAACTATGGTCATTTCAGATGCATGACCAAATGATTAAAAATAGCGTATTCTTTCATGCAGATGAGTACGAAATTGAAAGATGAAGTGTTACTG
>JASLDB010000154.1 GCA_030151665.1 Neisseriaceae bacterium | reverse complement strand
ATAAAAGCTCTAATCTCACAGCTTGAGATTAGAGCTTTTTAATTACTTTTTCTTCAATATATTCTATGATCATTCTCTTAGATATAACTTAGACAACTTCTGTAATGGACTATACAACCCTACTTTTCAGCCTTGGCTTTTTCGCTTTCTGTGGAGGCTTAATTGATGCTGCTGTAGGTGGTGGTGGTTTGGTGCAATTACCCGCTTTAATGCATGCCTTTCCTAAACAAAGTTTAGCCACAGTATTCGGTACCAATAAAATGATCGCAATGGCATGTACACTTTCTTCCGCATTTGCTTACTTTAAGAAAGTAACAATCAATTGGAAATTAGTGCTGCCAACAATGCTCGCTGCATTCGTCTTTTCTTTCTTCGGCGCAATGTCTGTTTCATTAATTCCCAAAGAATTAATGCGCTATATCGTGTTCTTTTTATTGATCACGATTGCCATTTATACCTTTGCTAAAAAAGATCTCGGGCAAATTCATACGGTTTTACAAGCAGGGAAAAAAGAAATTGCGCTTGGGATTTTGTTTGGGGCATTGATTGGCTTTTATGATGGGATCTTCGGACCTGGTACAGGTAGTTTTTTACTCTTCTTATTTGTCAAAGTCTTTGCTTTTGACTTTTTAAATGCCTCCGCCTCAGCAAAACTGGTCAATGTTGCGACCAATGCAGCCGCCATGTTTTTCTTTATTCCGACAGGTCATGTCATCTGGTTAGCTGCTGTAGTTTTAGCAGTGTGTAATATTCTTGGGGCAATCACAGGCACAGCTTTAGCCATGAAATATGGCAGTGGTTTTATTCGTATTTTCTTTTTAATTTTACTGGTGTTTTTGATTGGGCGAATGGGCTATGACTTGTTCTTTTAAGGATATTTTGATCATTCCCAAAAGCTCAGTTAAAGTGGTTCACGATGTAAAATAATTGCACTAAACCCATAGTCCAATTCCTCAGTCGTGACATCAATCAAATAGCCTTGTAATGGATTCTTCTCAAAACCTGCGCTCCATACATGATAAGGATCTTGATCAAAAACATATTGCAATTCGATATAAGAAATATCATTGAATGTATTGTAGCGAATCGCATTTAAGCTACCCTCACCCAAATTCAACACTGAAAGTTTTTGGACGTAGACTGCACCAAAAATAATTAACTCAGGTAATACTGGTTCAGCATATTTTAAAAATTGTAAATGCTGTTTCGGAAATTGTTCAGCATCTACACTTGGAATCAAAACATCTGTCCATTCATTTTCAATACTGGCAAACCAATGCTGAAATTCAGAGACATATTCGAAATCACACACTTCAGGAAATTTCATCTTATACGCCTCCATGAATCTAAAATATTCTACAGTTTATGTTCACTTAAACGATGGTCTTGCCCAACGCTGACTCTTATGCCAATTCACCAAATCAATAGACTCACCGCACTCCAAAAACTCATTTTCGTCTTCCAGCGCATCTTCATTTAACTCATACAAGCCTGCCAGTAAGTCACTTGCAAAATCATTGACCAATGCTTCAATTGAATCTGCAACCAAAATAGCAACATCAAAATCAACATCGACAAAAATAATTTGCCCTATTTTCCCTTGGCTTGTTGGTGCAAAATCCAAATATAAGCCTGTCCGACCACCATCATGTGCAAAAATAATCCAGTCAGGGTTATGGGCATTATCTGGATTAATCTGCGGATCCGTATGTTCAAGGCTTAATCCTGCATTGGCTAGATCTGCAAGGTTTGCTCTATATTGCAAAATACGGTCTAGAGAAAATAACTCCATACCGTAGAACAAATTACCTAAATTTTCCTCCTCATTCATCCCATTATGCCAAGAGTACAAATCTTTAAATGCTTCAGGTAAACGCCTAGAAAGCTTTTGTTCAAATTGTTCTATTTCTGAAATACTTGCTGAAGGATTGAGTGATTGATCTGCAATCTTTGAGGCGTGTTGTACTAACCATTTTTGAATATTTTCTAATTGTTGTTGAATCATTTTATTCTCATTATGTTCAATATCGAGGAGCTCATAGATTAGCGATAAAATGCACCTGTTTGCAATACAAAAAGCCACTCGAAAGTGGCTTTGAATATTTCAATAATTAATTACTTTTTAAATGGAAAAGCATATTTCACAATACGTCCAAGCACCTGACCATACTGTTTGAACAGGCTTGCATTGTTATAATTCAAACCATATTTTTCACAGACTGCTTGCACTTTTGGCGCCATTTTACGGTAACGGCGTGCAGGGATTTCAGGATACAAATGATGCTCGATTTGATGACTTAAATGCCCTGTCAATATATGGAAAGCTTCTGAACCTGTTAAGTTCGAAGAACCCCGAATTTGACGCATATACCAATGACCACGGCTTTCATTTTGCAATACAGTTTTTGGGAAAACCTCAACATCTTTGGTGAAATGTCCACAGAAAATGATGCTGAATGTCCAAATATTACGGATACCATTTGCCACCAAATTTCCTGTGAAAACAGGTAATGCCGCAGGGCCTGCGATCAATGGGAAAAACAAATAATCTTTAAAGAATTGCTTACCGATTTTCTTCTGTGTTGGTTTCCATTCTTCCTTAAACTGTGCCCAAGTTTTACGTTTATAGATTAATTTACCAATTTCAAGGTTTTGAATCGCTACACCCCATTGGAACAATAAGCAGAATGGCACGGCGTATAAAGGTTGCAATAAATAGCCAGCTTTCCAACGCTGTTCAGGGAACAAACGCAATAAACCATAGCCAATATCATCATCCATACCTTTAATATTGGTATAAGTGTGGTGTTTATAATTATGAGTTTGACGCCAGTTGTCTGAAGTCCCGACAATATCCCACTCGTAAGTTGTACCTTTAAAGCGTGGGTCATTCATCCAGTCATATTGACCATGCATGACATTATGACCAAGTTCCAT
>JASLDB010000054.1 GCA_030151665.1 Neisseriaceae bacterium | reverse complement strand
ATCGGCAGATTGATTTGGCCCAAAAAACCTTAACCATTGATTTTGCCATGCATGGCACAGACACGGTTGCTTGCCATTGGGTCAACACTGCACAAGCAGGTGATGAAATTGGTATCACCATGGGCACAGAACCACAAGTGATTGTGCCGCCCAGCCTAGATCACTACTTATTTATCACCGACCCCACAGGTTTGCCTGTTACCGATGCTGTATTGCAAACCTTGCCAGCCCATGCCCATGCCTATGTGATTGCAGAAGTGCCCAGCGAAGCAGATCGCCTTGCATTAAATTCGCCTGCACAATTGACCGTAATTTGGTTAATCAATGACAAGCCCAATAAAAGCAGTTTATTGGCTGATGAGTTGCGAAAGCAAAGTCACCTCGCCCATTTGCCTGCACTGCGTTTTGCCCACATTACCGCAGAACATTCAGCTGTGCGGGCTTGTCGCAATTATTTACGCAAAGAACACGGTTGGACACGAGATGATTGCTATGCTTGTGCTTATTGGCAAATTGGCAAGACCGAAAGCCAATTGGGCAAAAAAGTCATGGATGATTGATAACACGATATATCATGAAATCCACAACAAAAAACACCTAGGCTAGCAAGCTTAGGTGTTTTTTTATCAGTACATTCAATCTGGTATGGTATCTGGTAAAGCCAAAGCTTGGTCAGTCACCACATGCAAAAGTGCAGGTCGCTTGTCTTCATAAATGGCTTTGAATGCCCCCGCCACTGCCGCTTCAATCTGGCTGTCATCGGTAATTTTGGCACCGTATGCACCAAAAGACTGTGCCAATAAGGCACCATCGGGATTATGCAATTGTGTACCCGATATTCTACCAGGATAATGCTGCTCTTGGTGTAAGCGAATGGTGCCATACTGCTGATTGTCCATCAACACAATCAAAACAGGTGCACCATAAGCGACAGCTGTGGATAATTCAGCTTCATTCATCAGGAACTCGCCGTCACCAGCAATCACCACAGACAAGCGTTCTGGTGCTTGCAAAGCCGCCACAATGCCCGCAGGCAAGCCATAACCCATTGCACCATTTCGGGCACTTAACTGACTGGGAAATACCTGAGTAGGCAAATAGCGCTGAGCCCAAATACAATGGTTACCTGCACCAAAGCTGTATACCGCATCGTTCGGCAAGCGCTCAACAATAGCTCGAATCAATGCTGTCATGTGGGCAGTGTTTGGTGCCGTTTGAGGCAAATGTTCATTTGCTGGTAAACGTGAAAAACGCACTTGTGCTGCATGGCAATCATGAAACCAAGCCAACCGACCGTCTTTGGCTATTGTCGGCAATTGAATATTTGCCAATGCTTTAGCAAAGGACTTGGGCGTGGCCAGTATTTGCCGTGTTACAGCCCCACTTCGCCCGCGCATGCTGCTGTCAATATTGACACAATAATGGCGTGCATTGGGCGCTTGACGCAAAGAAAAGCCATCAGTAATCACATCATTCAACACAGCCCCAATGCTCAACAACACATCCGCCTCTTCTAGCATCTTGGCACAAGCATCATCCCGACCATAACCCAAATAACCTGCATGGGCTGGTGAATCAAAAGCCACACGATCTGCTGCTCGCCAATCATGCAAAACAGGAATCTGATTCTGCTCTGCAAATACGGTCACAGCCGAACAGGCGACGGCATCCCAATGCTGACCACCCACTAATAATAAAGGCTTATTGGCTGTTGCCAGTGCTTCGCAAATTTCAGCCATTTCATCTTCGGCAACCGCCCCTTGCGCAATGGGTAAAACAGGATGTAATGCTTGGGTAAATACTTGCCCAATTACATCCTCAGGCAAACCCACCACCACAGGCCCTGGCCTGCCTTCTTGTGCAGCAAAAAATGCTTCAGCAACAATTTCTGATGCCCGATTGGCTTCATCCAAAATCAGTACCCGTTTACACTGAGTGCCAAACCAAGCTTGCACATCAAACTCTTGAAAAGCTTCACGACCACGATCGGCAATTGGGATTAAACCCACAAATAACACCATCGGCACACCATCTTGCCATGCCGTGTGCACCCCCGTAAAAGCTTGTGCTGCGCCAGGACCACGTGTGACCATTGCCACACCAGGTTTGCCCATAAACTTACCATAGGCATCTGCCATATAAGCTGCTGCTGCCTCATGGCGGCACACTATTGTTTCAATACTACTGTCATACAAACCATCTAGCACAGCCAAATAACTTTCCCCTGGTACCACAAATACGCGATCAATACCATGCAAGGCCAAACTTTTGGCAATGGCCATACCGGCATGTTGATGTTCACTCATTTTATTTATCCTTTGTATTGCTATTTTTATCGTTATTTTGATTATTTAATGCTTGGCAACATAAGACCATACCCATGCGCCAAGACACTATTTCATGCGATGACTGCTTATGCTTTGGCTGCAGTGATGGTGATTTCTACCAATAAATCATCATGTGCCAAACGAGATTCACCACACGCCCTTGCTGGTGGTTGAATATCAGCTACCCAAGCATCCCACACAGCATTCATGGCCGCAAAATCATCCATATTTTTTAGCCAGATAGTTGCCATCAGCAAATGTGCTTTACTGGAACCTGCTTCTACCAATAAAGCTTCAATTTTTCTCAGTACACTTTCGGTTTGAGCGGTCACACTGTCACCAACCTCACCCACTTGTCCGGATAGATAAATCGTGCCATTGTGTTCCACAATTTGTGTCATGCGTGGGCCAATTGATTTTTTACTAATTGTCATTTTCAACTCCTGTTTAATGAATCAAATCGATTACTGGCAAAAGGTGCTGGTGAAACAGAAGGTGTTTCACCACTCATCATTTGTGCCAATAATTTTCCTGTGGCAGGGCCTAAGGTAAAACCTTGGTGAGCATGACCAAATGCCAACCATAACCCTTCATGCCCTGCTTTGTGTGCAGCTCCAATAATGGGTTTCATGTCTGGTAAACAAGGACGGTGTCCAAACCAAGGGGTTTCTTCCACGGCATCAGTCAAAGGCAATAAATTTCGTGCCACTTGTTCATCATCATGCAATTGCCCAAGCGCCATTGGTGCATCTGGCAAAGTTAATTCCGCCCCCGTTGTCAAACGAATACCCAAGTCTTTCGGACCGAGTACAAAACCCGATTCTTCATCCACAATACTGTGGTTCAATACTGCCCCTTGGGCCAAACGATAATGCCGATGGTAGCCTCGCATGGGAAATAGTGGAAAGCGATAACCCAAGCCCGATAATAATTCTGTCGACCATGGCCCACCGGCCACCACCACATGTTCACTGTTAAAATTAGCCATTGCTGTGTTCACACACCACATGGCATCTTGTTTTTGGATATCCCTAACGGTGGCTTCTACCAGTACACCTCCTTGGCGCACAAAATCTGCTGCATACGCTTTAACCAGCGCCCCAGGATTACTCACTTGCCAAGCATTTTGCCAATGAATACCACCCACAAAAGGGGAAACATTCAAATCTGGTTCCAACTGAGCAATGTCATTCGGTGTTAAAATGGCATATTCCACACCATGTTCTGTCAATGTTTTGGCTTGTAAACAAGCTGCATCAAAGCTGGCTTTTGTTCGATGCAATTGTAGCCAACCCACTTGACGAATAAGACTTTTTGCACCAGAACTGTCAATCATTTGACCATGGGTTTCAGTGCATTGCTCAATCAATGTTGCCCATTCTTTGACAATTTTTTCAAATCGATGGGGTTCGGAATAATGCCAATATTGCCAAAGTGCCTTGGCATAATGCAGCATGGCTTTGGGTCGATAGCGAACATCCAATGCTTGATTGGGCAAGATTCGTTTCACTTCTTGCCATTGTCTTGGGCAAGGATGGGGATAAATGGCTTCACGTTGGATTAAACCTGCATTGCCATAAGATGTTTCTTCACCTGGTGCTTTTTTGTCCAACAAGGTGACAACAAATCCCTTTTGTTGTAAATGCCAAGCCACGGATACACCGACCATGCCAGCACCAATAACGGTTACGCTTTGCTTCATGTATTTTTACTCGATCATAATAAGGTAAGTAGATTGCCCAGTATCTGGACAATCCAAATCATTCAAACGCCTAACCCAATATTTTGGCTTTTTGCAAAACTTTAGCTGGTGTTTGCCCCACTTTGTCACTAAAAACCTGACCAGTTAATGTTTTGTACATGGCACATGCCATGATAAACAAACCCAACACACCCAATAATGGATACACTGTGCCAACCAATTGGCTAAATGGAAACATGGAAGCAAAAAATGATGCCACAGTTACAGCTGCCACGCACCAACGAAATCGGGCTGATCCTGAGACAAAGAAGCGAATGGCAAACCCATACAAATTGGAAACTGCTGTTGTATACACTGCAACCAATAGCAAAATACTGAATAACAAACCTGATGTGGCATTGATTTGCTTGGCAATCTCTAAAAAAGGAATCTCATAACCCACAATCACCCCAAGATTCGAGAATATCGCCAAGGTGATGAATAAAATACACACACCCAACGTCACACCACCCAAAATACCAGCATAGCGCACCACTTTAACATCTTGTTCGGCATTACCAAGTGAGGCAAATGTTGACACACCTGGCACCACATTATAAGAAACATAGATTATGGCTGCAAACCACCAATACTCTGATGCGGTATTCACTTTAACGCTCGCCAAAGTTTCATTTAATGCCGTGATTTGGCCATAATTTTGGCCGATAGTCATCATGGAAATAATCAATACCCCCACCACCATCAATGGGGTTACAAAACCCAAAGTGCGCAAGGCAGATGAAAAACCCATGTACACCGTCAAAAAGGACACCACGCCAATAACCAATTTACCGACCAAAGGATCCCATCCATAATATTGATGCATGGCAGCACCACCGCCTGAAATCATGATGGTAATCATGCCAAACATGAAAAACAGCAAAATATAATCTGCCAAGATGCCCATTTTTTCACCACACAAATACCGACAAACATCACGGTGGCTATTGGTTTTTAAGCGATGCCCCAACTCCATAAACACCGCCCCATACCATGCCAACAACACCATGGTTATCACCGCTCCCAACACGCCAACATATCCATAACCCGCAAAAAACTGCAAAATTTCCTGACCACTGGCATAGCCTGCTCCAATCACGGCGCCCACATACACCCCTGCATAAGCAATCATACGCACCACACTTCTCGCTTGACTCATTTCTCGCTCCTTTAACTGCTTTGGATAATAGGGTCTGTTATTGCCCCATTTTTTATCAAATTGACAGCCGTTATCACGCCAGTGGGTGCCCCCTTGTTGTCTATAGCGTGATGGACTGCATCTCCTTTGTTTATTTCTTTTTTATTGTGTCCTACCACACCAAAGTAAATAAGATTGCCCCTTCACTCAAGCAATCATTTCTAATGCCGATTATTAGTTTTACTAATGTGCGCATGAGTCACCGTGCCATGACAATCTGCCACGTTAATCATGAATAGCGAATCAATTACCCACAAAAAAACGCCAAGCAATAAACTTGGCGTTTTTCAATGTCACAGGCTTAATTAGCCATGGCGTCGCTGAAAGTCTTGCATAAAGGCAATCAAGGCTTGAACACCATCCAAAGGCATGGCGTTGTAAATACTGGCACGCATCCCACCCATTGATTGGTAACCTTTTAATAACATCAAGCCAGATAACTCGGCTTCCAAGATAAATTGGGCATCCATCTGCTTGCCTGCACTGGTTTTAAATACCACATTCATGGTTGAACGCACATCATGGGCAATGTCATTGCAATAAAAGCCATTGCTATTGTCAATGGCATCATACAAAAGCTTGGCTTTTAAATTATTGACTTTTTCCATGTGCGCCACACCGCCTTGTGCTAGCAACCATTCAAACACCAAATTGGCAATGTACACAGGGTAAGTGGCTGGCGTATTGTACATGCCATCTTTTTCCACATGGCTTTTATAAGACCACACATCAGGCAAAGCACTGCTAGAACGCTCTAATAAATCTTCTCGCACAATCACAATGGTGGCACCCGATGGACCAATATTTTTTTGCGCACCCGCATAAATCAAGCCAAAATCCGCAACATTAATGCGACGCGATAAAATATCACTCGACATGTCGCAAACCAATGTTGGCAAACCCGCTGATTGTGGCAAAGTTTTGTATTGCAAACCATGTACTGTCTCATTGCTGACAAAGTGCACAAAAGCCGAATTGGCGTCAACATCCCAC
>JASLDB010000085.1 GCA_030151665.1 Neisseriaceae bacterium | reverse complement strand
GCTCGAACCAGGGACCTGCGGATTAACAGTCCGTCGCTCTACCGACTGAGCTATCAGGGAATAGGAGTCGAATTATATAGCAACCCCATATTTTGTCAAGCATGGCTTGGCATATTTTTTTATTAATTTCATTATTATTTGTTTTTGCAAAGAATTTATTTTAAACATCCTCTAAAAAACTTAAATAATGCAATTTATGCTTGGCGCTCCACTTGGCTAACATCGCGAATGGCACCTGTATCGGCACTTGTGGTCATGGCAGCATAAGCACGCAAGGCAGCAGAAACGTAGCGATCACGGTTAACAGGCTTCCATGCTTGCTTGCCACGGCTCTCCATCGCCACACGGCGTTGCTGCAATTCTTCATCACTTACTTGCAATTGAATACTGCGATTGGGGATATCAATCACCACACTATCACCCTCTTCCACCAAACCAATGGCTCCGCCTTCAGCTGCTTCTGGTGAAGCATGGCCAATCGACAAACCAGACGTACCGCCTGAGAATCGACCATCGGTTAACAAGGCACAAGCCTTGCCCAAACCTTTTGATTTTAAGTATGACGTTGGATAAAGCATTTCTTGCATACCGGGGCCACCTTTTGGGCCTTCATAGCGAATAATCACAATATCACCTGCTTCAATTTGATCCGCTAAAATACCAGCCACTGCATCATCTTGGCTCTCAAAAATACGGGCACGGCCTGTGAATTTCAAAATACTGTCATCCACACCTGCGGTTTTCACCACACAACCGCGTTCGGCAATGTTGCCAAACAACACAGCCAAACCACCATCTTTAGAATATGCATGTTCTGCATCACGAATACAGCCATTGGCTCTATCGCTGTCTAAGCTATTCCATTGGCGATTTTGGCTAAATGCTTCTGTGGTGCGAATGCCGCCAGGCGCCGCCAAATAGCACTCATGGGCTTCGCTGCCCGCTTCATTTTGGGTGATGTCCCATTTTTGCAATGCCTCACCCAAAGTAGCACTGTGAACCGTTGGCGTATCGGTGTGTAGCAATCCAGCTTTACTCAACTCAGCCAAAATAGCCATCACACCACCAGCACGGTGCACGTCTTCCATGTGGTATTTTTGTGTCGCAGGCGCCACTTTACATAAACAAGGCACACCACGGCTTAAGCGGTCGATATCCGCCATTTTAAAATCCAGACCCGCTTCATTGGCAGCCGCCAACAAATGCAAAATGGTATTGGTAGAACCACCCATGGCAATGTCCAGCGACATGGCATTTTCAAAAGCGTGTTTATTGGCAACATTGCGTGGCAAAACCGACTCATCATCTTGCTCATAATAACGCTTGGCCATATTCACAATCTGACGACCAGCCTCCAAGAATAAATCTTTTCGTTTGGCATGGGTTGCCAACAATGAACCATTGCCTGGCAACGATAAGCCCAATGCTTCGGTTAAGCAATTCATTGAGTTTGCCGTAAACATACCCGAGCAAGAACCGCATGTTGGACAAGCAGAACGCTCAGTTTGTGCAACTTCTTCGTCTGAAATTTGATCATTGGCAGCATCAACCATGGCATCCACCAAGTCTAATTTGCGAGGCTCTTGGCTAATGCCAATCACTTTGCCCGCTTCCATGGGGCCACCTGACACAAAAATGGTTGGGATATTTAAGCGCATGGCTGCCATTAACATGCCGGGGGTAATTTTGTCACAATTAGAAATACACACCAAAGCATCGGCACAATGGGCATTGACCATGTATTCAACTGAGTCTGCAATCAAATCCCGACTGGGCAAGCTATACAACATACCGCCATGGCCCATGGCAATGCCATCATCCACGGCAATGGTATTAAATTCTTTGGCGATACCGCCTGCTTGTTCAATTTCCCGCGCCACCATTTGCCCTAAGTTATGCAAATGCACGTGACCTGGAACAAATTGGGTAAATGAGTTGGCGATGGCAATAATAGGTTTGCCAAAGTCACTGTCTGTCATGCCGGTGGCACGCCATAAGGCGCGTGCGCCTGCCATGTTACGACCATGTGTTGAGGTTTTCGAGCGATATTGTGGCATCGTGTTTGTTTCCTTAGTAAACTTTTTGTCTTTTGGTTTTTCAGTGATTTAAAAAATCTTTACATCCATAGAAGATAGCACATTTTATCCGCTTGTGGCGGGTCTCTTGGTGAGTTCAACGCAACTTTATCGCATTAAAACATTGGCGTAGATTATTTACTGCCAATTTGGACGTCTAGTCCAAAAAATAAGTCTGTGACAAATGCTTGTCTATCCAGTTGTAGTATCCGTTATAATGCTATCAACTTTCATTTAACGCAATGGGCGAAAACAATATGTTGATACATCCTCAATTTGACCCGGTCTTTTTTAGTCTAGGTCCAATCAGTATTCACTGGTACGCCATCAGTTACTTGGTTGGCTTTGCTTTATTTATTTGGTTAGGTCGACGCCGCATTGCCACTGGCCAAACTGTTTTTACCAAAACTATGTTGGATGATTTATTAACATGGGGCATTTTGGGGGTCATTTTGGGTGGGCGATTGGGCTATGTCTTGTTTTACAAGTTTGGCGATTATTTAAGCAATCCAGTAGCCATTTTAAAAGTCTGGGAAGGTGGCATGTCGTTTCATGGCGGTTTCTTGGGTGTCTTAGTGGCAATGGCACTCTTTGCTCGCAAAAACAAACTCAGCTTTTTTCAAGTGGGTGATTTTGTAGCGCCACTTGTTCCACTGGGTTTGGCATCAGGGCGCATTGGTAACTTTATCAATGGTGAATTATGGGGTCGTGTCACGAGCCCAGATGCATTTTGGGCCATGGGTTTTCCCCAAGCCTATTATGAAGACAGCAGCGTCATTGGCAAATACCCAGAACTGGCTAACTTTTTTGCACAGTACAATATGTTGCCACGCCACCCGTCTCAACTGTATCAATTTGCCTTAGAAGGCATTGCCTTATTTGTGATTGTTTGGCTATTTTCGAAAAAGCCCCGCCCAACAGGACAAGTATCCGCCGTTTTCTTGGGTGGATATGGTGTGTTCCGTTTTATTGCCGAATTTGCCCGCGAACCCGATGATTTCCTCGGCTTATTGGCGATGAACCTATCTATGGGACAATGGTTAAGTTTACCCATGATTATTTTGGGTGTGGTGTTATTCTGTTATTTTGGCAAGAAAGCCAAAGTAAGCAAAACAGTGTAAGTTTTAACATTAAAAAAGCCTGATATTGTATCAGGCTTTTTTTTGCTTATTCCAATATCCCATCTTTAGGTACTCACCTGCATAGAGACTTATTTACTGCGCTCAATGCAAATACCCACTGCCGCCACACCCGACAAAATCCCCGGCTTGGTCACAGACAATTTCACCCAAGGGCTATTAAAGTCATTCAAACAAATATCCGTAATGTGCTCTGCCAACGCTTCAAGCAATAAAAAATCACAGTCAGCCAAGCTTTGGCGAATCTTATCTGCCAATTCAGCATAATTAATGGTGTCGTCAATATCATCACTATCAGCAGCTTGTCCATGCGGCAAAGCCACATCCAAGTCTAAAATTAAGGTTTGGTGTTGTTGGCGCTCCCATTCGTACATCCCAATCAAGGTTTTCACCTCAAAACCACGTAGAAATATGGTATCCATTTTGTATTATTTTCCCGTTTAACGTAGAATCTAGCATCATTCTATTGCAGCGAACCGATTATGAACAGCACTGAAATTATTGCCATTGTCTTGTCTTACTTGATTGGCTCTTTGTCTTTTGCCGTAATTGTCTCCAAAGGCATGGGCATGGCAGACCCTCGAACCTATGGCTCTGGCAACCCTGGCGCCACCAACGTTCTTCGCAGTGGCAAAAAAGCCGCCGCGGCATTAACACTTTTGGGCGATGCACTCAAAGGCTGGGTAGCCGTTTTTGTTGCTTACCAGTTACAAGGCACTTATGCTTTGTCTTCCATGTGCGTTGCTTTGGTCGCAGTTGCTGTATTGCTGGGACACATGTGGCCGATTTTCTTTAAATTCAAAGGTGGCAAAGGAGTGGCAACCGCTGTTGGTGTGCTATTGGCACTGTCTTGGCCAGTTGCTTTGATTTGTGCTGCGATCTGGCTTGTGATGGCTTTTGGTTTAAAGATTTCATCGTTAGCCGCTTTGGTCGCCACTTTGGCCAGCCCATTTGTTGCATTGGCTTTTGTGAATGACCAACACATTATGATGGCCATTTGTGTGATTGCTGCCTTGGTTCTCTTCCGCCACAAAAGCAATATGGTCAATTTATTGTCAGGCAAAGAAGGCAAAATTGGCGACAAAGAATAAACCTTAAAACAGTCAAAACGCCTGATGATTCAGCATCAGGCGTTTTTTTATATCAAGCCAACATCAACCATCCCATTCGATCTGTTATGGCACCATCAAGCCATATTGAGATAAGTTGTCTTTTTCATAAGGTGAATCTTCTGCAGGGTAACGCAAACCTTTTGTCCCATTGGCTTTGGCAATTGCCCAAACAATGCTTTCACCAGCAGGTAAAACATTTAACACCTGTTGATACATGGGGTCTTTGTAAGCAGTATCACTGTCAATCAATGTCCAACCTTGTTGACGAAGGGCATCAATGGCCTCTCCAATAAAAGCAGCATTGATTGCATTCACATGCAATAAATACACATGTTTTGGGGAGCGATTAAGCTGTTGCTGTGCCAAATCATCATAATAACGAGCACGGTCAACAATGTGGGCGATATAAGCCTTTTTGAGTTTTTTGAGCGAAGCTGCATCATTGGCTTGTTGGTATTTAATGAATAATTGATTGTAATACCAATCACTGGCATCAATACTCACATCCCCTGCCAAATATTGATGTTCAGCCAACCAATCTCTTACACCATCGCGTTTTTCAACCGTGTCACCTTCTTTTAAATATGGAAAACGATAACGGGGTACCCAACCATCTAATTGGCTAAAAGTCTTTTGGGCATTGGCAATTCCTTCAATGTACACAGCCAAGTCAGTATCGGCTTTATTCAAACTAATGTGCGCTTCACTGTGGTTACCAATTCGGTGTCCATTTTTACCCCAGTTAGCTACCAATGCAATGCCATCCGCCTGACCTGTTTTGGCCAACGATGGATAAATAATGGCTTTTACATTTTTCTTGGCCAAAACCGCCAATAATGACTGGTTAATGCTACTGGCTTCTGGATTCGTTGCAGGGTTAAGCCCATCATCAAAACTCAATGCCACTTCTTTGGCAAACAAAACAGATGAGGATAGCATGAGCAGCAGGGCAGCAATTTTTTTCAATAGAATTCTCCTTTGCGATTTTGAATGTTTCACAATAGTAATGACTCCCATTTAAACATTCAAATGACCATGGTTAATTATTGATTAGATGAATTTTTACCCCATTGTCAATTCAGTCACTTAACAGCATCTTCATGCAAAACTTTACTGATGCACCGATTACATTTACAAATCAATCAACCCTATTTCAATGCCGAAAACGAGCACTGGCTTTGTGATCAACATATGCATTCACATACACAAGCACAAGCGATATGGTTAATGCCGCAATGCCATTGGCCAGTCCCACTTGCTCAGCTCGACCAAAGCCACCCCATGCACCCGAATTATCAAAGCCCAACACCAGCCCCACCAAGATAAAAGCATGGAAATAGCCCATCGTGGCGATAATACCAATGCTTAAAAATACATTCTGAATGCGTGAGCGAGTTAAGGCATGCGCAAACAGCGCTGTTAAAAAACCAGGTATCACAATAAGCCACTCAATATTAGCCGTACCTGATGGCATGGACGAACCCACTAACCAAGGGAACAAGCTATATAATAAATAACTAACCCACTGTTTTGGCTTTTTTATCATGATTTGCTTTTCTCGTTAATAAATTAATGCTATTGTAATATCAAATTGGATTTTAATCATATGCGCCCCCTACAGAAGACACATTTTCTTGGCCATTTAGCCACGCTTTTCACTTTATTAACCACGCCTTGGCAATACGCTCAGGCGCTATCTAACTCATACTTGGCCAATGGCGAGGTTATCATCAAAGAACAGCAGGCCTGTTTTTATGCCAATCAACCCCATAAACCCATTTATGGCTTGACCATTCACCTGCCCAATCAACAAGAAAAGCAGTTTGAAATGCTAAGCAATACCCAAATAGCGGGTAATAATCCCCAAAACTGTATTGTTTTGCCATATGACTTTGCCTTAGACACGCCTTATTTTGTCGTGTTCGAGCAACAGGAATTGGAACAATCCACTGCTCATTTTTGCTTACGCAAAGACCAAGAACAAAACACCATTGCTACATTTGTCAAAAATGGACATTGTACGAGCACCATTTTTCAACAAGCCAAGCAGTACAAAACACAACGGCAAACTGCCTATGCCTATATTGGCATGGCTATTTTTTTCTGGGTTTTGGCCTTATTTTTCCGCCTCCCCAAAAAAAGAAAAAACATACGCAAACCCAAAACAAAATCATCTAATATTGTGATTTAACAGTCCAATATAACAAAACCCCAATAAGCAATAAGAAAGTAAAGAAAAGACGTGATGCTAATGACATTTGGTCAAAATAATTATCATCGCAAACACCATCAGTCACACCATACGCTTTGACTTCATCTGACTGCTTTTTCAAACAAAACGAAAGGTAATGTGGCTCAGTACCTTCTTTGGTTAATAGCTGTAAATCATAAGGTTGATTGTATGCCCATGACAAATTATTCACCACAAAACAATTGGCACGATTGCGACCCCGCTTTGGGTTTTCTGGGCCCAATAGTGTGTAATATTTTGCTTTGGCATCATCTCTAGGTATGCTGTCGATAACCAAATGATTAATGCCGCCCACCTCCCAATCATTTTGATTTTGGGTATAAAAACAAGCTTTGCCATTGACCACTGCCACCTGGCCATCATCATAACCATAGCTACTCACTGCCAAGACTGGCACGCAAGACAATAATACCACCCAAGCGAATAACATGGTGCGTAAAAACTGACTCATCCCTATCCTTTTTTTAAAGCTATTCTGGCAACAAGCCATGAGGATTAAAACATACAATCAACCATCCTCAATGTTTTATTATGCTAGTAACATAATAACTCATAAAAAAATGCGCCAATGATGGCGCATTTTTTACCTGACCAACCTAATTTAAGCCAATTGGTCTTGTGTCCAAGCTTCAACACCAGCCAATGCCGCAGGCAATGCCGCAACATCCGTACCACCTGCTTGTGCCAAATCAGGACGGCCACCACCTTTACCGCCCACTTGCTCGGCAATGTTTTTCACCAAATCACCTGCTTTGACTTGTTTAGACAAAGCTTTGGATACACCAGCGCACAAAGCGATTTTGCCATCATTGACTGTTGCCAACAAAACCACCAAATGATCAGCCTGACCCGTCAAATCGGTTACCACATCACGCAATGCTGTGGCATCCACACCATCCATTTGTGCAACAACCAATTTGGCAGCACCAATGGTTTTGGCATTGGCCAATAATGCTTTACCAGCGTGTTGTGCCAATTCAGCTTTGGCAGCGCTCAAGGCTTTTTCCAATTGCTTGGTATTGGCTTGTGCTGCTTGAATTTTCGCAATCACATCTTGTGGGGTTTGTGCTTTAACTTCTGCTACTGTTGCTTTAATCAAGGCTTCTTGCTCTTGTGCCCACAGTAAGGCACCCAAACCTGTCACCGCTTCAATGCGGCGAACACCCGCAGCAATACCCGCTTCAGAAACAATCTTGAATAAGCCAATATCACCAGTACGGGTCACGTGTGTACCACCACAAAGCTCAACCGAGAATTTACCCATACTTAAAACACGAACTTCATCACCGTATTTTTCACCGAATAATGCCATGGCACCAGCTTGCATTGCTTCATCGTAAGACATTAATTCTGCTTTAACATCCACATTCGCCAAAACACCTTGGTTAACCATGCGCTCAACTTGGGCAATTTCATCTTCAGTCATGGCTTTCGGATGAGAGAAGTCAAAACGGGTGCGTTCTGCAGTCACCAATGAACCTTTTTGTTCAACGTGTTCACCCAATACGCGACGCAATGCGGCATGCATTAAGTGAGTGGCGCTGTGGTTACGCATATTGGCAGCACGAATGGCTTCTTCCACTTGTGCGCTAACAAAATCACCCACTTTTAAGTTACCACGTGTCATCACACCAAATTGACCTGTTACTGTCGCTTTGATTTTTTGTGTGTCATGCACTTCAAAGGTATTGCCCATATTGCGAATGGTACCCACATCACCCACTTGACCACCACTTTCGGCATAAAATGGGGTAACGTCCAAGACAATCGCACCTGTTTGACCTTCTTCCAACACATTCACAGGCTCATCTTCATGAAATAACGCGATAACTTTTGCTTCCATAAAGCGTTGTACATAGCCCACAAAGGTGGTATCCATGCCTGTATAAGCTAACTGGGTGTTGGCTTTGAATTTTTGCGCAGCGCGAGCACGGTTACGCTGTGCTTCCATTTCACGTTCAAAACCTTCTTCATCCATGGCAATATTGCGCTCACGGCAAATGTCGGCTGTCAAATCGTATGGGAAACCATAGGTGTCATACAATTTAAAAATCACTTCACCACTTAATGTGGTGTTATTGCCAACCAAAGCCTCTTCTAGTAAACCCATACCGGTTTCAAGGGTTTGGGCAAAACGGCTTTCCTCTTGCTCCAGTGCTTCCATAATCACTGTTTTGCGTTCAAGCAATTCAGGGTAAGCATGGCCCATTTCGTTGACCAAATCAGGAACCAATTTGTAGAAAAACGCTTGGTTTTGACCCAGTTTATAACCATGACGCACAGCACGACGGATAATACGGCGCAATACATAACCACGACCTTCATTGCTTGGCAATACGCCATCAGCAATCAAGAATGAACAAGCACGAATGTGATCGGCAATCACTTTCAAGCTTGGGGTTTCTTGGTTATAAGGCACGCCAGTTTCGCGAGCAGCGGCTTTTAATAAGTTTTGGAACAAGTCAATTTCATAATTACTGTTCACATGTTGCAATACCGCAGTGATGCGTTCCAAACCCATACCCGTGTCCACGGAAGGTTTCGGCAATTTGTGCATCACACCTGCTTCATCACGGTTAAACTGCATAAATACGCAGTTCCAGATTTCGATAAAGCGGTCACCATCTTCTTCAGGGCTTCCTGGAGGGCCACCCCAAATATGATCACCATGATCAAAGAAAACCTCAGAACAAGGTCCACA
>JASLDB010000039.1 GCA_030151665.1 Neisseriaceae bacterium | reverse complement strand
GGGAGCCCTCGTGCTCGTCGGCCTCAGCGGCGGTGCCTGACATAATGCCTATTGCATACCTATTATTTAACCTTTCTTGATATAAAGTAAAGAGCATGTGGAATAATCTATTTGTCGCCACCGCCATATTGGCCTTATTAATTAGTATTTTCAGTCGAACAACACCTGAAAATGAGTTACAGAATACTGAAATTAAGAGCCCTACTATTATGCAAGTTTCAAGATAAATTATTGTCGTGCTGATTCCTGCATGAAGTACAAAAACAGCAGTGCAAACCGCAATATTAACTGCAGTTGATCTGCCCAGCACGCTTCCAAATTAATTATTAAGCATATCATTGACCTATTGCACATCGGCATAAACCATGGCTCAGAGAGAATACTTTGACTGCCAATGCGATTTGCTTCATTAGTCTTCACATTGCGTTACCTCATTCTTTACACAAAATGTTAATAACATAAAAAATAAAATCGCTCGATTATAAGCGTTTTAAAATGACAAGCCATTGGTTTGGCTAGCATATAGCCTGTTGGTATCATCACCTCTATTACTTTGATTTCGGCTACCTAGGTTAGCCGTGGTAAGACTTTGTCAGATTGGGATATTCAGGATACTGTTGCCTGTACCTGACTGATATAAAGCGATATCAACACGGCAATTGCGACTGCGCTCAACAGGATAGAAAATCTGGCAGTAACCGGATAAATCTTGCACTTACCCAATATTTGTATAAATTATAGTGTTTGATTGTCATTACCTTAACGCTAAAAGTTTTCAAAACATTACCACTGGATACGAATAATTGGCTCGCCATGATAGTGGCACGCCATATCTGGTATGTTTATCTATTTCCTACATGGTCAAGAGAGAATACGCCATAGTAAAATTAGTTTAAAATAAGCGAATGCTGTAAAATATATTCTTGCAAAGAACATCTGGAGGAAAATACTGTGAGCAGCACTTTTTTAAACCGTGAAGACCTTATTCAACGCATGACGGTCAATACCAATGAAACCATTCATCCTGATGCAGAATTTGTGTGCACCACCAATGATTATTGGATTGCATGGCATGATGGTTTAGCTGCTGTTTTATCAGCCAATGCCGACCAAAATACGCCTTGTGATTGGGTAGAAGGTGCAGCCACACTAGATGATTTAATCGAGTGGATACAAAGTGGCGAATATGAAGCCATGGAAGATTTTGATGGTAGTGATGAAGAGTGGGATGAATTGGTATTGGATTCAGATGCTCATGGCGATGATCATCAACATGAGCATGGCGAAAACTGCCATTGCCATCATGATCACCATTAAACAGCACGGAATTGATCCCACATGGCAACAAATAAACACATTTTATTAGGTATTACAGGTGGTATTGCAGCTTACAAAGCCTGCGAACTGGTGCGTCTACTCACCAAAGCAGGTCACACCGTAACTGTTGCCATGAGCGAAGCGGCGACATCCTTTATCCACCCTAATACTTTTCAAGCCCTAACAGGGCAAGCCGTTTTAACTGAAACCCATGCTGGAGCCACTGATAATGGCATGGCGCATATTAATTTAACACGCCAAGCCGATGTTTTTTTAATTGCCCCAGCCAGTGCCAACACCATCGCAAAAATCGCTAATGGCATAGCAGATAATCTCATCACCAATTTGGCCATCGCTCGTGACTGTCCACTGATTTTAGCGCCAGCCATGAATGTCCAAATGTGGCAAAACCCAGCTACACAGCGAAATATCACCCAGTTAAAACAAGATGGTATCCGTATTTTATACCCTGCTAGTGGTGTACAAGCATGTGGTGAAATTGGCATGGGTCGCATGTTAGAGGCAGAACAATTGGCAGATTTACTGCCAGACAGCTGGCATCGAAAAGGATTACAAGGCAAAAAAATCTTAATTACCACGGGTGCCAATTATGAAAAAATTGATCCTGTTCGCGGTATTACCAATATTTCAACAGGTCAAATGGGCATGTCCTTGGCCAAAGCCTGTCGAGCAGCTGGTGCTGAAGTCACATTGGTACATGGTTTATTGCAAGTGCCCATTGTTAGTGGCTTAAAAAATGTTATCGCTGCCACAAGTGCCCAAGACATGTACCAAGCCGTTATGGATAATATTGATGCAAAAGATGTCTTTATCAGTGTCGCAGCCGTTTCTGATTACAAAGTTAAAAACAGTAGCGAGCAAAAAATTAAAAAAGACAAAAACACAGCAGCCCCTCCTGTGATTGAATTGACAGAAAATCCTGATATTTTGGCCAGTGTTGCCAAATTAAAAAATGCACCATTTTGTGTCGGTTTTGCAGCAGAAAGTCAATCTTTACTGCCTTATGCTCGCGCCAAACGCTTGAAAAAAGGGGTTCCATTATTGGTAGCCAACTTGGTTAGCCAAGCCATGGGACAAGTGACCAATCAAGTTACTTTAATTGATGACAAAGCAGAAATTGCTTTGCCACAAATGAGTAAAGATGACACAGCCTATGCCATTGTTGAGCGCATCGTTAATTTAATGCCGTGATGTATTGTCGGCAAAAATCATGAAACAACTGCCACACTTGGCTTTGGTATTTTTGCTGATTGTAAATTAAGCGAAATTGGCGGCGGATACGAATCTTTGGCAAGGAAATCAGCCGAATCTTATCCAATGCCAATAAATCGCTTAAGGTGTAACGAGACAAACAACCCACACCCATATCACTGACCACCGCTTGTTTAATGGCTTCAGAGTGTCCCATCTCAATCAAATCCACTCGGGGCAAATGGCTTAATAACTGAGCCTCAACTGTATTTCTGGTTCCAGAACCTCGCTCACGCAAAATCAATGGTAACTTCGCCAACTCACTCAAAGACAATTGATTTTGACCTTTGGCAAGTAGGCGACTTTCTTTGGCGACAAACAGCACCAACTCATCCGATAACCAATCTTCACTCACCAAATCATTGTCAGTGTATTGCCCTTCGATAAAACCCAAATCATAGTTTAATTGTGCTAAGCCTTGTGCCACTTGCTCAGTATTGTAAATGTGCAAAGACAATTTAACATTTCGATATTGCTCAGTAAAAGCCGCCATCATCGCTGGTAAAATATAATTACCAATGGTTGTGCTCGCACCAATGTGCAAGTGCCCTTGTGCTGTGCCAAATAAATGCCCCAATTCATCCACTTGATTCAAAAGTGCCACTGCTTTTGGATACAGTAATTTCCCTGCCGCATTAACCACCAAGCGCTTACCCACTCGCTCAAATAATTTTAACGCAAGTTGTTTTTCCAACTCAGATAAGGCTGTACTCACAGCAGATTGGGACAATGCCAAGTTTTGAGCCGCCAATGTCGTTGACTCAGCTTGATATATGGCTGCAAAAACAGCCAATTGACGCAAAGTGATGTGCACCAGAGCTCCTTATTAATATTTTCGATTAATTATATCAAAATAATCCGTTTTTCAAATTAATTATTTGGGCGTAAGCTTCGGCTAACTTGGAAGGAAACACCATGAAACAGAATATTTGGGGCCTATTGTTAATCACCCTACTCACTTCATTCACTTTATTATTGGATTATCTTAAACTGGGGCACAGCATAGGTTTAAGTGCCTTAACCATGGCCATTATTATAGGCATGGTAGTTGGCAATACACTGTATCCCAAAATCACGGAACCATGCCATCGAGGCGTACTACTGGCAAAAGGCCCTTTCTTACGCCTTGGTATTATTCTGTATGGCTTTCGCATTACCTTACAGCAAATTGACCAAGTGGGTGTGAATGCCGTGGCCAGTGATGCCATTATGCTTACCAGTACATTTTTTCTGACCTTTTATTTGGGTTACCGTTATTTAAAAATCGACAAACAAACCGTGTTATTAACCGCGGCAGGTTGCAGTATTTGTGGTGCAGCCGCTGTTATGGCCACAGAACCTGTGGTTAAAGCCCCTGCTCACAAAGTGGCTGTTGCCGTTGCCATTGTGGTGATTTTTGGTACTATTGCCATGTTTACCTACCCAATATTTTATGGTTGGTTGCATCACTATTTAAGCGATTTTCAATTTGGTATTTACATCGGTTCATCTGTGCACGAAGTTGCACAAGTGGTCGCTGCTGGTCATGCTTTATCCAGTACCGTGGCAGATACAGCTGTGATTAGCAAGATGATTCGAGTGATGATGTTAGCACCTTTCTTGTTTATCTTATCTTATGCCTTACAAGACAAAAGTGATAAACAAAAAATCAGCATTCCATGGTTTGCTGTGTGGTTTATTGTTGCCACTGCCATCCACTCTACGGGTGTCATCCCCAAAGCTGTGGTCAGTATTTTGGTACAACTTGATAATATTTTATTGATTATGGCCATGGTAGCACTGGGTCTAACCACCCACATGGCAGCATTAAAACAAGCAGGCATTAAACCTTTTATTTTAGGCAGCTTCATTTTTGTTTGGCTGGTTGTCGGCGGATTTGCTGTTAACCTTGCCTTGGCCTACCTTTTTACATAAACCAGAAAAAACAATATGGTAAAATGGGGGAGTAGCTAGATTATTGGGTAAAATACAATTTACACTGTGAGAAAGTGCAAAATTGTTTACAATAGTGTGCTTTTATTTAATCTACACCCTTAAGGAATATTCATGTTAACACCAACAGTTCAAATCAAAGTGCTCAACGACAAAATGGCCGAAGCCCTACCCGCCTACGCCACTACTGGTTCTGCTGGCTTGGACTTGCGTGCTTGCATTGATCAAAGCATCACCTTACAAGCAGGTGAATGTTTCCTATTTCCGACAGGTATTGCGATTCACTTGAATAACCCAGGCTTTGCGGCTTTGATTTTGCCACGATCAGGCTTAGGTCATAAAAATGGCATTGTTTTGGGCAATTTAGTTGGCCTAATTGATTCTGATTACCAAGGAGAGCTTAAGGTATCCCTTTGGAATCGCAGTCATACTG
>JASLDB010000027.1 GCA_030151665.1 Neisseriaceae bacterium | reverse complement strand
GATATAGCCACTACTAAACAAGAACAAGTTCATTCCCTCGCGCAATTAGAGGGCCACCCACTTCAATGCATTGTCGAGGAGCAAACATGATTACTCAATCCTTAGAGCAATCTTTACAACAAGCTTATGCCTATGCACGCCAAAAACGACATGAATTCATTGGTATTGAGCATTTATTATTATCTTTGCTTGATAATCAAGATGCGAAACAAGTGTTGTTAGACTGCTCTGTTGACTTGGATTTATTAAGTCATCAACTGACAGAAAGCATTTCAGAAAATACACCAATTGTGCCAGAAGCAATGCTGGAAACCATCGATATTCAGCCCACAATGGGTTTTCAGCGCATATTGCAACGAGCGATGATTCAAGCGCAAGGTGCGGACTTACAAGAAGTCAATGGTGCTGATGTTTTGGTGGAGATATTTTCAGAACAAGATAGTCCTGCTGTGTACTTTTTGCACCAACAAGGCTTAACCCGTTTGGTGGTGATTCGCCAATTAACACGTGCAGGTCACAAAACGTTTCATTCAAGCACCTCTGGCTTGGGCAATCTTTCTAGCATGAAAAATGAAGAAGTAGAAGGTGCAGAAAGTGTTGACAGTATTTTAGAGCAATACACCGTTAATTTGAATCAAGAGGTACAGTCTGGTCGCATTGATCCTTTAATTGGTCGCGATACTGAAGTGTTGCGAATGATTCAGACCTTATGTCGTCGTCGCAAAAATAATCCATTGTTGGTGGGTGAGGCTGGTGTTGGTAAAACAGCATTGGCTGAAGGTTTAGCGTACCGTATTGAGAATGAATTGGTGCCTGCGTCTTTAAAAAATACCACTATTTATGCTTTGGATATTGGTGCGCTATTGGCGGGTACCAAATACCGTGGTGATTTTGAAGCACGTATCAAATCTGTGATTAGTGCATTGTCTAAAATCCAAGACGTCATTTTATTCATTGATGAAATTCATACCATTATTGGTGCAGGCAGTGTTTCAGGTGGGACATTGGATGCCTCTAACTTGCTGAAACCAGCATTGGCCAAAGGGCAGCTGCGTTGCATCGGAGCAACGACCTATAATGAGTACCGTACTATTTTTGAAAAAGACCATGCATTGAGTCGACGTTTTCAAAAAATTGATATTGCAGAACCATCTGTTGAGCAAACCATTGCCATTGTGACTGGTTTGAAATCAGTTTTTGAAGATTTTCACCATGTTGAGTATTCAACTGAGGCATTGGCTGCGGCAGTTAGATTATCTGCTAAATACATTAATGAACGCTTTTTACCGGATAAGGCCATTGACGTTTTAGATGAAGTGGGTGCCGCACAAAAATTATTATCCAATGGTAATGAGCCTGTGCTGATTAATGCTGATCATGTTGAAAGTGTGATTGCAAAAATTGCTCGCATTCCTGAAACATCGGTTTCAAAAGATGACAAAGACCGTTTGCGTACTTTACAACGCGATTTGCAATTGGTGGTCTTCGGTCAAAACCCTGCAATTGATGTTTTGGTACAGGCCATTAAATTAGCACGATCTGGTCTGGCGATTCCTGATAAGCCTATTGGTAATTTCTTATTTTCAGGACCGACAGGCGTGGGTAAGACAGAAGTAGCCAAACAGTTATCTTTATTATTGGGCTTAAGCTTGGTTCGTTTTGACATGTCCGAGTACATGGAGCAACATGCTGTTTCACGTTTGATTGGTTCACCACCTGGCTATGTTGGCTACGAACAAGGTGGTTTATTGACTGAAGCCATTAATAAACAACCATTTTGCGTGTTGTTATTAGATGAAATTGAAAAAGCTCACCCAGATATTTTCAATATTTTATTGCAGGTGATGGATCATGGTACTTTAACTGATAATAATGGTCGCTCAGCAGATTTTCGCAATGTGATTTTGATCATGACAACCAATGCAGGAGCAGAAGAATTAAGTCGGCCAGGCATTGGGTTCACCAATCAAAAATCCACTGGTGATGAAATGACGGCTATTAAGAAAACCTTCACGCCAGAATTTCGTAATCGCTTGGATGCTGTTGTGCCATTTGCGGCATTGGATGAACAAATGATTGTGAAAGTGGTGGATAAATTCTTAATCCAACTAGAAGTACAATTATTGGATAAAGGTGTGCAAATTTCGTTTACCCATGCCTTAAAGAGCCATTTGGCAAAAGAAGGCTTTGATCCATTGATGGGTGCTCGACCCATGCGACGTTTGATTCAAAACACCATTCGCAAAGCATTGGCTGATGAGCTATTGTTTGGTCGTTTAATCGATGGTGGCGAGGTATTGGTGGATATTGATACCAATCAAAACATTAAATTGGATATCAAAGAAACCAATTTGGTAGCAGTTGAGTAATTTTAGACAGTTGGTCAAAAGCAAATCTTAATAAGGTTTGCTTTTTTTGTGGTAAATTTTTGCGTGAGCAAGATAAAAAGGCAGAATAAAACATGAAAAGTATTTTGACATGTCAAAAATTTAGTCAGTTGAGCGGGGTGGATTTATATTGTATTTTACGATTACGCAGCCATGTGTTTGTGTTAGAACAACAATGTTTGTATCAAGATTTGGATAATCAAGACCAAGAGTCCATGCACATGTGTTTACGCCATGAAAATGGCGAATTAATGGCATATCTCAGGATTCTCCCCAAAACCATGCAAAGAGAACAGGTATCAATTGGTCGAGTGGTGGTGCATCCTGATTATCGCCAATGGGGATTGGGTCGTGAGCTTGTTACACATGCTTTGACTTGGATAGAAGGTGCTTGGGGGCAAGTTGATATTTTAATTGGCGCACAGTCTTATTTGATTGATTTTTATCAAAGCATGGGATTCGTTCTGGTATCTGAACGGTATTTAGAAGATGGTATTGAGCATGTGGATATGTTAAGACAATAAAAAAAATCCCCAAGAGACAGGTCTTGGGGTGAGATGAACATGGAAAATGAAATTAAAAAAATTAAACATCAAGTTGAGCAAATCTTTCAATCATTACACCATGCTTGCTTGTTAAAGGTTGTATGCTATTGTTTAAAAAATGTAAATAGGTATTGCTTGAAGTGATTGAGAACAAAATTTATGCAAATGTTGTGCACGCTGTGGTTGCTTTAAAGGGGAATATCTGGAGAGGTGTTTTTAGGATACATACTAAAATAAGGTTTAATTAATGAAATGGAAAATGCAATTTTTTCATCAATCATGGCTTGGGTAATGACAAAATCAGGGTTGCTTAGTGCTTGTAAAAAAAGAGAGCCTTGCAGCATTTCAAGATACACTTGTGCAAATGATGAATAAAATTTTTTTTCAGCATTTAAAGTGTTGGTTTTCTGCAAAGCATCCCCTAATGCTTGGCGATATTTGTGCAAACCTTGAACATAACATCGATGAGACAGTTCAGGAAAGCGATTAGATTCCGCGATAATAAGACGAAATAAACCCAAAGAATCAGGCGCAAAAATTTTGGCCATGTATTGTTGACCGTATTGTTTTAATACGGTTTCAATTTGCTTGATGGGCTCTGTTAAGTAAATTGGGCTAAAATTAGACTGCAATATATCCTGTGCAACAGCTAAAAACAGACCTTCTTTTCCACCAAAAATATCATAAATACTGGAGCGCGAGCCACCAGAAATAGCCAAGATTTGGTCAATAGAAGTACCTTCAAAGCCTTTGGCAATGAAGGATTGCTTTGCAGCTTGAATAATTGCGTGGCTTCTTTTTTGCCCTTTGGAGGTTACTGGTAATGTAATCATAAAAGAAGATACTTTGTTTTTATATAATAAATCATTCAATAAATTATTTAAATTCCCTAATAAATGATAATTTGATCATTATTTACTAAAATTTTCATTTAGTGAATTAATGTTTGTGTCATTTTGGGTATTATGTACAAATAATGATTATAGAATGTGTCGTCTTAATAAAGTGTACTGTATATTTTTTTATGATTAAGTCAGTTATCTAATGGCTATTTTTAAAATGTGCCAAAGTAAAAGTAACGCCTAATTGTAATGACTCTAAAATATCATGGTCGCAAATGGGCTTATCGG
>JASLDB010000019.1 GCA_030151665.1 Neisseriaceae bacterium | reverse complement strand
CTTGGCTATTTAACACCATTTGAAGTGATGGCTTCCACTACCGTTTTCGCACTTCATACTTGAATCTGCCTTATACAACTCATGCTTTAATTGCGAGTAATTTCATGTTATTTCAAAAATCAATAGATTAAAATAATCCAACTTGCGACTTTACCTACCCCACCCACATCATCACAGCCATTGCCACCACAGCCAATGCCACGATACCCAAGTAAAAGTTTTGTTTTTTCTGGGTTTCTAACAAGGCAATATAGGCTTTCATCAAATCTTGTTGTCTTTCTTCATCAACCAAAGCATTCAGTTTACGGGGCAGGCTTGGTAAAATACTTGCCCAATCTGGCGCTTCTGCTTTGAGATTTTTCCACAAGGCTTTAAAACCGATTTGCTCGTTCATCCAATTCACCAAAAATGGCTTAGCAGTTGCCCACAAGTCTAAATCTGGGTCGAGTTGTCGGCCCAAGCCTTCGATATTGAGCAAGGTTTTTTGTAGTAAGACCAATTGTGGTTGGATTTCAACATTAAAACGGCGACTGGTTTCAAATAAGCGCATCAATACCAAACCAAAGGAAATTTGCGACAATGGCTTATTGAAAAATGGCTCACAAACAGCACGAACCGCTGCTTCCAATTCTTCTGCTCGTGTATCCGCCGGCACCCACCCAGATTCAATATGAGCAGTGGCAACACGATGATAGTCTCGGTTAAAAAATGCCAAAAAATTGATTGCCAAATAACGCTTATCGTAATCGGTCAAACTGCCAACAATGCCAAAATCCAAGGCAATATAGCGACCATCGTCTGCCACCAAAATATTACCTGGGTGCATATCGGCATGAAAAAAACCATTTTTGAACACTTGGGTAAAAAATATCTCTACGCCAAAGCGCGCCAATTGTTTTAAATCGACATTTTTTGTCAGTAATTCATCAATATTGCCAATCGGCGTACCATCCATCCATTGCATCACCATCACTTCTCGCGAGCAGTAATCATAGTACACCTCTGGCACAAGCAACATATTACTGTCCGCAAACTGCCGACCAAGCTGACTGGCATTGGCTGCTTCTTTCATCAAGTCTAATTCGTCGTGCAAATATTTATTGAATTCGGCCACCACTTCTTTGGGTTTTAAACGCTTACCATCGGGTAAAAAACGCTCAGCAAACGAAGCACCTGCTTTCATCAATGCCAAATCTTGTTCAATGACGGGTAAAATATTGGGGCGTAATACTTTAACAGCCACTTTTTGTCCTTGTTGACCATTTTTGTCATACAAGTATGCTTCATGCACTTGGGCAATCGAAGCACTGGCTGTTGGCGCCACTTGAAAAGAATAAAACAATTGATCAATGGGCTTTCCCAATGATTTCTCAATTTGTAAAACGGCTTCATGACCAGCAAAAGGTGGTACATTGTCTTGTAATTGTGATAATTCCTTGGTGTAAATTGGGCCAATTAAATCTGGTCTGGTGGACAAAACTTGTCCCAATTTAACGAAGATTGGACCCAAGCTTTCCAAAGCCAAGCGCAAACGTTCAGCTGCATGTTTTTCTTGCATGTCACTCGGCGTTTTAATTCGACCCAATACTGTGCGAATCGGACCCGCTTTGATTTTGCTCACAGCCAATTGCAAAAGACCGAAGGTGTATAAAGTTTTTAAAATGGTGTAAAAACGGCGGAACCATTGGGTCATGGGTGACAATCCTAATCTGCTGAAATTTGCTTAACTGGTAAATGGCTATTATTGAGTAAACGTATTTAATCGTGCTTCAAGGCGTGCCACATCGTCACGTAATTGACGAAGTGCCGCCTTGTGCTGATCAAAAACCATTTGGTTGACTAAAATAGCTTGCTCTTCTTGGGCATAATCTTTGATTTGTGCTTGCAATGATGAAAAAACATGGTTGACTGTTGCTTTGGCTTTATCGTGCTGTTTCATCAGCACACCCGCTGCACCATTGCCAAACAATCGTGCCAAATCATCATTTAAGTAATAGCGAATATCACCCAATAATGGCAATAAAGACATACCCAAATAATGTTCGCCATTAACATGAATATCACCCACACCTGGTTCTAAGCCTTGCATTATTTTCTCAAAAACAGCGTTTTGAAAGGTCAAGGTGACTTCTGTTGGTGCTTCGACCTCTTCTACCCAGCCATTGGCCAAAATCATAAAATGCATGCTAAAACCCATGACCACCATGGTAAAAGTACGATTTGCATAACGAGACAAAGCCATTTGAATTTCCGGACTTTGTTTGAGTAGATGATTCATTACAGATGCTGAAATCATGTCTTTAACTTTCTGATGTAATAACATGCACACCCGCATAAACACATTTGCCAAGCGAGTTGGTGTCATGAATAAACTCAGGCATGGGTAGCAACAATTTTTTGGCTGCCTGAGTATAAAATACTTGTTTACTGGGGTGCTCATCCATCACAGCATTCACAATAACGTGACCTTTTGGGTTCATACAACATGCTAGCAATGCAGCCACCGCAGCTTCTTTGTCAATCATGTTAACGCATTGCCCTGCACCATTGACTTGTCCTTTTGCACTTAAGCGGAGGATGGGGTGTCTATCATCAGAAAACAAACCAGCCAAGCGCACCACACTAATATTGGGAATGGCACTCATCAATAAGCGCTCTTCCACTTGCACCATGATTTTGGCACTGGGTGTTTTTGGGTCAACTGGGCTATGGGCAAAGCAATCTCTGGTTTCATCGCCATAAACAGAAATACTACTGGCATAAACAATGTGGTTAACGCCCAATTTAACAGCCGCTTTTTCATAATGGCTTAAAAACGACTCATAGGCAGCAGAGCAACTGGGTGGCAATAAACATAGCCATGTTTTGGCTTGAGCAAAATCCAACCCATCATCTTCGTCCACTGCACCATCAATATCAAACACACAATATGAAAAAGGCAAATCACCCGTTTGGGCTTGACGGCTACTGGCTAATACAGATTGGCCATGCTGGTGCAAAGCATGTGCCAGTGGCAAACCCAAATAGCCCATGCCTAACAACCAAATATCATGCATCACTATTCTTCTTGCCAAGATGGCTTTTGCCATTTAACACTGTGAACAGGGGCATAGTTTTGCATGGCAGCAATCAATTGCGCACCATTGTCAGCAACCGAGTATAAAGAACGATTACTCGCTGGCATGAATCCAGCTTCAATGGCTGTGTCTAATACCGTGATGAGTGGTTGATAAAAACCATTAATGTCCAAAAAACCCACAGGTTTACTGTGTAGGCGCAATTGTGACATGCTCATTACTTCAAACAGTTCTTCAAAGGTTCCTAAACCACCTGGCATGGCGATAAATGCATCTGCCAATTCAATCATTTTGCTTTTTCGACTGGTCATGTCAGGTGTTTCAATTAATTGACTAAGACCCTTGTGACCAACCTCTTTATCCATTAAGAAAGTCGGAATCACACCAGTGACTTGACCACCAGCTTCCAATACCGCATCCGCAATAGCACCCATCAAACCAATGGCACCGCCGCCATAAACCAATTCAATTTCTTGATCAACCAAGGCTTGACCCAAGGCTTTGGCAGCAGCCAAATAAGCTGGGCTTTCTCCCAGATTGGAGCCGCAATACACGGCAACTTTATTAATCTTTGTCATGTTAATTCTTCTATTGCTTAACCATTACAATACAGCAATGGGATAAGAGCCAATGCATTTTACAAATGCAGCTCGCTCTTCTAAATCAGATAATGTTTCTTGTACCGCAGCATCACTTTGGTGACCCACCATATCAATGAAAAAAACATATTCCCACAAACCCATTTTTGATGGGCGGCTTTCCAATTTGGTCATGGAAACACCATGGTCTGCTAAGGGTTTTAACAAGCTGTGCATGGTACCAACTTTATTTGGTGCAGAGATAATCAATGATGTTCTGTCTTTGCCAGTACTCGTGGTTTCTTGGTAACCCAATACCAAAAAACGAGTAGTGTTATTGGGTTCGTCTTCAATATTGCTAGCCAATTTACACAAATGATAACGCTCGGCAGCAGTTTGTGAAGCAATTGCCACAGCATCATTGTCTAAACTGGCCAACCTTGCTGCTTCTGCATTACTAGCGACCGAAATACGTGCCACATCATCATCAAAATGATGATTTAACCACTCGTGACACTGTGCCATCGCTTGGGCATGGGCATACACTTTTTTAATGCCCTCTTTGCCATTGGTTTGGCGCAATAAATGATGGTGAATGCGCAAAACCACTTCACCACAAGCTTTTAAAGGTGAGGTCACCAACAAATCCAAAGTACGACCAACGGCACCTTCGGTTGAATTTTAAATCGGTGCAACCACATAATCGGCTTGGCGTGACTCCACCAAACGAAAGGCTTCATCTATGGTGCCACATGCTTGTGTTTTGGCAGCATGACCAAAATGTTTCACCGCTGCCAATTGAGTAAATGTCCCTTCTGGACCCAAGTAGGCAATGGTCAAAGGGCGTTCAACTGCCAAACATTCACTCATGATTTCTCGAAACAATCGAGCAACCGCCTCATTCGATAGAATATGATCTGACAATGCACCATTCATTTCTTGAATACGGCGCAAGACCATGGCTTCACGCTCAGGGCGATACACCACGCCACCACCTTTTAATTCACCAATACTGCGCGCATGCCCTGCTCGTTGATTGAGCAAATTTAAAATCGTCGCATCAATGTGATCAATGGCATCACGATGGGGTTTTAACACGTCATTGTCAGACATATTTTTCCTCTACTTTTTTGTTTTGTCTTGATTGTATCCCATCAAAATGATTATATTTTGGGTATGACCACCAGATGGCTCAATCTATTCATTCAAATCTAATGATACTTGTGTTATCCATGCCAGTGACAACACAATCAAGCTTGAGTTAATGAAGTAATTTGCTTAATCAGCTCAACAACTTGTGCCAAAGCGAATACAGAAATAAAAGACACCAACAAGTTAATAAAAATCCAACGGATATACACATCCACACAGATGAATATTTATTGACCGATTGGTGTCAATCACAACTTATTTAAAGAAGTCACCCATACCAGCAGGCAAGTTCATGCCTTGGGTAAATTTACCCATGGTTTCTTGTGATGTTGCTTCTGCTTTGCGAACCGCATCATTAACAGCAGCAGCAATCAAGTCTTCCAACATTTCTTTGTCATCAGCAGCATCAGCCAATAAGCTATCATCAATCTCAATGCGTTTAACACCATAATGGCAAGTCATGGTGACTTTAACCAAACCAGCACCCGATTCGCCATTCACTTCAACATTGGCCAAATCCGCTTGAGCTGTTTTCATTTTTTCTTGCATTTGTTGGGCTTGTTTCATTAAACCTGAGATACCTGCTTTTCCAAACATGCTTAAACTCCTTAACGTTTTATTTTAATTCAATGGTTTCTGGTAGCCATTGGCCACCAAATTTTGTTGCAATAGCATTGGCGGTTGGGTCCTGATTCAATAAACTCACTGCCAATGCTTTTTTTTCTGCTTCCAGCCGTAATTGTACCTGATGTGGCGTTTCAAAACCGCACTCACTTGTCCAATCTTCAGTAACAATGTGCCATTCTTGTCCATAAGCATCACCAATGACTTGTGCCAAACGTTGAATATTTTCTCGCTTGGCCCACATGGCTGCTTCTTTGGTAACCGCCAAAGTCATGTTTTGATGGGTTGTATCCACCAAAGTCAAAGCTGAATTTTCTGCTAAGATTTGTACAATGCCCAAACGTGTTCGAATCCTATCCACGATTTGTGGCCAATTGTCAGTACCCAATTTAGGCAAAACCAATGCACCAACATCTTGGCTTATTACAGCTTCCTTGCCATCATAATTACTTGTCAGTGTTAGATTCGGATGGCTATTGTCTTCGACATCAATCGGTGGTACATGATTGCTAACAACGACTTCAGCGATCACCTCTTGATGAATCACACCTTTTTCCGCCACCTCAATTGAAGGCTCTGTGGTGGCGGTTTCAATCAAAGTGCTAACTGGCGCATCTGCATCCTCTAACCATGGTGGCAAGTCAGCTGCTTGATGGTTATCTTGATTCAGATTCTCTACCACCGCCTCTGAAGTTTGATGAGCGACTTGATGATCATGTTGCGCAGGTTCAATCTTTGCCACAACAGATGGGGGCTTATGACTCGCTATCCCTGTTGTGGCCAGTGTCTTTGTGTCAGCTGCCAATTCCACCACAGCTCCTGATGTAGGTGTATTGACTTTAGTAGCATCTTGGGTATGACCTAGCTGCGTATTGGCAATATTTTGCTGCAAACTCACTTGTCCTGCTGCCATGGGCTTGAATGCCAATAAGCGCAACAATGTCATTAAAAAACCAGCGTATTCATCAGGTGCCAAACTCAAATCGGCTTTGCCATGAATTGCACACTGATAATACAGCTGAATTTCTTCACCTGAAAAGGCATGGGCCAACTGTTGCAATACCTCAAAATCAGGATCACTGGCCAAAGCTTGTGGCAATAACTGCACCATGGCCAATTGCTGTAAAACCGCAGCCATTTCACTTAAGGCATGATCAAAACCAATGGCTCGATTGGCTAGATCTTGTGCTTGCTGCAACAAAGCATTGGCATCATGCGCAGCCAATGCATTTAACATGGCATAAATATATTGCTTATCAACCGCACCCATCATGTGGCGCACATCGTTTTCGGTAACAGTGCCTTCACTTAAAGCAATGGCTTGATCCAATAAACTCAAGGCATCTCGCATTGAGCCCATTGCAGCTTGGCCCAATAAATTCAAAGCCGATGGCTCAAATGGAATTTTTTCAGTTTGCAAGACATGAGCCAAATGCCCACTCACCTGTTGGCCATTTAAATTGCGCAAAACAAATTGCAAACAACGGCTCAACACAGTAATCGGTACTTTTTGTGGATCGGTTGTCGCCAAAATAAATTTCACATGCTCAGGCGGCTCTTCCAAGGTTTTTAACATGGCGTTAAATGCACTTTTCGACAACATGTGCACTTCGTCAATGATGTAAACCTTGTATTGCCCTGCCGTTGGCGCATATTGCGCATTTTCCAAAACTTCGCGAATATTGTCGATACCAGTATTGGATGCCGCATCAATTTCAAGCAAATCAACATAGCGACCTGCATCAATTTGGGTGCAAGAACTGCAAACACCACAAGGCTCGCCATCAATGGCTTGTTCGCAGTTTAGGCTTTTTGCCAAAATACGGGCAATCGTGGTTTTGCCCACACCACGTGTACCAGTTAACAAATACGCATGGTGTAAACGCCCTTGCGCCATGGCATTTTGTAAGGCGCGAACCACATGCTCTTGCCCCACCAAATCAGCAAATTTTTTTGGCCGCCATTTTCTAGCGAGAACTTGATAAGCCATAAATGATTACTTCACTCCATAGCGAACGCCATCGGCAATCGCTTTGACCGCACTCACATATTGGCGGCTATTGTTGTACTTCCAAATACTGTAAAAATTACTGGTGCCCAAGTAATATTCATATTCACCCGGTGCGACTTCTAACGAGAATAAAAAGGCTTTGTCATGATCATTCATCGCTGTTACGGGCTCTACACCCATGGCTCGCAATTGTTTAACCGTGTATTTTAATTCGGTTTTGCCATCAATCAAAGCTTGTAACTCACTGCTCATGGTGACTTTTGCTGGCACCATAATGGGTTTATCCGTTTGCCAGCCATGTTGTTTTAAATAATTGGCAACCGATGCGGCTGCATCTGGCACACTGTTCCAAATATCACGTTGGCCATTGCCATCAAAATCTACTGCCCATTTTCTGTAACTAGAGGGCATAAATTGTGGCATACCCATTGCACCCGCATAACTGCCCTTAAAGCTCAATAAATCTCGCTTTTCTTCATGGGCAATTTTTAAAAATTCACGCAATTCACCTTGGAAAAACTCGGCACGACGTGGGTAATTAAATGCCAATGTGGTCAATGAATCACCCAAGCGAAAGCTGCCCATATTGCTACCATAGTGTGTTTCAATGCCGATAATCGCAGTAATCACTTCGGCTGGTACACCATAGCGGTTTTGTACGGCTTCTAATGTAGCAACATTTTGTGCCCAAAACTTGTTACCACCCGAAATACGACTACCACCCACATTGTTTTTCTTAAATTCATACCAAGGACGTGATGTACCAGGCTTATCCATCGCATTGATAATGCCTTGCTTGTGCTGTACATTGCCAAAAAATGCTTCTAATTCAGCGCGAGAAAATTCACCTGTTGCCACTTGTTCATGGATAAAACGCTGCACATCCAAACGCGCCAAAAGACCCGTTGCCCCCTCAGGAATCACCACCACATGTTCTATTTTTTTAATAGGTGAATTGCTTTCAGGTTTGGTCACATTGGGTGCTTGATTATCAGCTGCACACCCTGCCAAAAACAGCGATGTCATCGCAGCATAAACGATTTTTTTCATCCAAAAAACCCCTTTAATAAAAGATGCCCTAGTGTAACAAATATTGAAGTAAGACAAAACAAAAAGGAACTGCCTTGCGTGTATACACAACAGAATTTCGCCTTTTCTCCGCTAGAGCACACCTCTTGTAAATATTGCACCATTTTTTTGCAAATACATGAAGAAGATCCCATCATTGACCAACAAGCCAAAAACAAGGGCAATTCTAACGAATTGCCCATCCAATATTGCTCTGACATTATTCAATGGTGACCCATACTGTCCAAAACAGTGTTTATTCCGTCATCCGATGTTTTTTTGTTTTATCCAATTCAAAATGACCGCAGCCAATTTTTTAGGCTGCTCGATTGTAATCATGTGCCCAGTATCTTCAATCACTTCCAAAGTTGAGTTTTTAATTTGTTTAAACATTTCAATCGCTTCATTGGCGGTTCGTATTTGATCTTCCTTGCCTGAAATGATTAACGTCGGGCATAAAATTTTATTCATGTCATGTGTTTCTCGATTGAGGCGAGATTGCTTAACAAATTCGTTATAACCTAAATTTTTGCCCATAGACTGAATGCGTTTAATGATTGTTTGATTGTTGGCATTGAGTGGATGTAATGTTTTTTTGATGGATATAGAGCTTAAACCGCGAAAAGTCTCTTCAGTATTTAAATGAATGGCAGTCATTTTCTGATTAATTTCTTCTGGCCTATCAGGTCGCGATGATGAAGCGACCAAGACAAGACCTAAAGCGCTCTCAGGAAATTGCTCCACCAACGACCTGGCAATATAACCACCAAGCGAAAACCCAATCAAGATAAATTGTTCTGGTGCGTTTTGGGCAATATTTTGTGCAATGCCCTCAATGGTTTCCCCTTGACTTAGATTAGCTTTTATTATGTTCCAATCACTTGGTAAGTCATGAATAAATTCATCCCACAATGAATCGTCCAACATGAAGCCGGGGATTAAAACAATGTTTTTTTGCTTTGCAAGCATTGATTTTTCTCTTTATTTATTCAAGGCAGATTCAAGTATGAAGTGAGAAAACGGTGGTGGAAGCCATCACTTCAAATGGTGTTAAATAGCCAAGTACCTTTCTGGGTCGGTTGTTTAGCAAATTCTCGACACGTTGCACATCAATAGGGTCCTTACCAGGTAACGAGTATGTCATTCGTCGCGATGGTGGTAGTAGAGAACAATCATATGGTTTTGATGTGTATATATTTTACTGGCGTGCCAATGCAGAGAATGCAAACCCGAAAAAGCCCCTCTTGGCAATGAGTTTTCGTTTTCATGACCGCAAGTGGACAGAGAAACGGCAAGATGGTGACATTGAATACCCAACATTTGCCAATAGCAAAGAAGCCTTGGCGTTGTGGGATGCGATATTGGCAACTG